>JBGSUY010000051.1:0-13254 GCA_041753195.1 Chromatiaceae bacterium | reverse complement strand
GTGGGGACAAGCCGGGGACCACGCGCTCCCGGCGCGTGGCCCCCACCTTGCCCCCACTCATGCACCCTTTGCCCCCACTGCGCCGCACCACCCCGATCGCTGCCTGAGAACGCCTGCGGCGCAATCACAACAGGCTTTTTTATCAAAAGGGCCGGGAGGAAACCAGCCCCAACCCACAGGAAACGTAACAGAGGCTAAAAAAGCCCGGGCACCTCACGGTGCCCGGGCCTTTTGGTCAGTCCGTCCCTGGACCGAATCTCAAGCGGTCCGACTTACTTGTAGAACACCGCATCTGGACCGTGTTCAAGGGCAAGCACGTGGACCTGGTCGACAGAAGGCCATCCACGAGCTACTGCCGTTGCCCATGCGCCCGCGGAAATCACGCAAGCCTACGACCGCCGTGAAGCTTAGGGACGCTTCGGTGTCTTGTACTCGACCTCCTTCTGGAGAGAATCCCAGATAGTCTGATATCCAATAAAACCCTTCTCATTTGGCTCCATTTGCTTGGTCGTGTAAAAGCGCGCCTTGCCTTCGGGGACTTTTGGTTTGGTCTTGGGTTGCTGGCTCATAGATCACCTTCTCTTAACATGCCACGTTGGACTGACTGGAACGTACCAACAACGCATCGGACGCTCCGCTAGGATAACAAACATCAAATCTCGCATCGCCACAACCCGGAGGACTTGCGAACCAGCCGGGCGCCGCTAGAGGCTAGCAAAAGACCTATGCCGGAAGCAGAAAAAGAACGCGGTGCACGCCTAGTCACCCGGCTCACTTTTCATACAGTTTCTGCAAAACCTCGTACACAAACTCATGCGCGTACGAATTCTCACCGCAGTGGGTCAACTCATCATCCGACGTGCGAAACGTCAGATACGGATGCACCTCGGTCCCGTCGACTTCGATCGCCGACGTGTCATCGATCGCGCTGACAACACTGAACGCAATGCTCGCCGTCGCATCTTCCAGCTTGTTGCCACTCAAGCCGACTTCTTGCAGCTTCACCCTGATACTCTGGACCAGTGCGCGGACGAAAGCGACCTGTTGTTCTTCGAATAGTGCCGGATCGAGGTTCAGGTGCATTCTCTATTACCTTTTCCGGAAGCTCTGGCTCGCGCTTTATTGGCTCAGCCGCTAGAGCGGTACAGGCTTTACACCTGCGAGCTCGGGCCGGGTTTCGACCTTGCCGCCGGCCACTATCTCCGCCTCCGTCGCATCCCGAACGGTCAGTATCTCGAGCTCAAAAACCACTTGCCGACCACACAAGGGATTGTTCCCGTCGATCGTCAACGTCTTCTCGTCTATCCTCGTGACCAGGAACGTTTTCGTCTTACCCTGCTCGCTTTCCATGACGATGGTGGTTCCGACCTCTCGATATTCTTCCGGAACATTCTCGACATAGTCAGTAATGACTAAAGACTCGTCCCTGGGACCAAACAACTTGTTGCAGTCCAGCTCGACCGAGATGGTGTCACCAACTGCTTTGCCCTCTAATTCCGCCATGACTTGGGACGAAAGCACGTCGTTGACACCATGGACATAGCCCAGGGGAAACTCCACGGCGGTCAAAACATTATCAGTCTTTGTGTCGACGACCTTGTACTTAAGCTCTACGTACTTATTATGTTGGATCGTTTCTGTCATAACGTTAAAAAATCGATGCGGCGAATATACGTACTTCACCTTTCTCATAGCCGAGAACCATTCTTCCCAGCCACTCCCCTTCCTTGTTCGTGCTCCGCACGCGGTAGAGAACGGTCACATGCTCACCCCGCCTGATGAGACCGAGGAAATCTCGCGCTTCGACCAGGTTCCGGGATAGTTCGCTGTGAGCAAACTGCTTACCAAGCTCCACCTCGTTCAAGCCGAGCAGCAGTTCATATGAGAATTTTCTAATGAACTTGCCGTACTGACCTTTATTCGAGTACTTGATGAGGTCGTCCCACAACGGATGGGCGATCTCAAGTATTTCTTCGTCTGACTTTTCGATGATGTTCATTTCAAATCGCCATCTGTAAGCGTCTGAGATCTTCGTACTGGACTTTTGCTTAAGCCGGCGAGTTTGAAGCGATGAAACCAGCCCGACAGACGCCACCCACATTCAATGGCATTGGTCCAACCGCATAAGACGCTCCGCCTAGCCCTTGACTTGTAAGCGTCGCTTTACCAGGAGACAACGCGGGGCCCCAGTCCCGGGGCCCCGGTTTCTGGAGAGGCTTACGCAGCAGCCTTAGCCGCGGGCTTGTCGTCTATGATGTGGTAGCACGGCGCTTTTTCCATGGTGTACTCGCCGGTCTCGGGATCGCGGCGAGACACTGTCAGCACATGCCAGTTCTCGTCATCCACCTTCATCGCATCACCCCGGTAGTAATAACCCGGCCAGCGGGTTTCCTTACGGAACAGGGTGTGGTGCATGACGGCCTCGGAGGTGAGGTGGCGATGCTTCAGCTCCCATGCACGCAGCAGCTCGTGGATGTTTTCCGCCGCAAGCTTGTCAAGGTCCTCTTCCAGGAGCTTGAGCTTCTTGAGGCCGATGTGCAGCAGCTTCTCGTTGGTCATGTAATTGACCGTGACGCCGCCGCAGTACTCATCCATCAACTTCTGCAGGCGATCCAGGCCCTGGCGCGGATTGATGTAGTTCGGGTTGACCGAACCGGCCGTGATCTCGTTCCGATAGATCTTGTAATGTTCCATCGGCTTGTAGATCTCTTCCTTACGGCGGTTGATCTGAGCGTCAGAGACGCGGATACCCTCGCCCTTGCCATCGTCGATGTACTTGCATGCAGCCTTGGCTGCAAGACGACCTTCGGTGAAGGAACCGGACGAGAATGCGTGCGGGGTGCCGCCAACAGCATCGCCGGCACCGAACAGGCCCTCGACGGTGGACATGCGGTTATAGCCCCAGAAGTACTCGGGCGGAGAAAGGTCTTCCGGGCCAGAGCACCAGGCGCCGCAGCCGGTCGCGTGAGAACCCATGACGTACGGCTCGGAGGTCGTCAGCTCGGGGTTCTCGTACTTCGGATTGACGTCGGTCGCCGCCCAAAGCACGGCCTGACCAACTGTCATGCCCAGGAAGTTGTGCCAGCCGATCTCCTCGAGATGCGGATCCTGGAACGCCTCCATCGTAACCATGTGGATCGGGCCCCGGCCGGCGTTCACCTCGTTGATGAATGCGTGGTTACGCAGGCAGGTCGGGATCGGACGATGGGTGCGGTGCGAAGCCTCGACATCCAGATACCGCTTGCCAACCATCTCCTCCAGTGCGGGGAACCACTTGGACTCGTACTCTTCGCCCAGACCGTTCTGGGTGTAGGTCTTGAGATGCAGGAAGTAGGCACCCACCGGACCGTAACCATCCTTGAAGCGAGCCAGAACGATGCGGTTCTCCATCTGGGTCATCTTGGCGCCGGCGCCGATCATCAGGCCATAGGCGGAGCCGGAGGACCAAGGCGCATACCAGACACGACCAGCACCCTCACCAACCGAACGCGGCTTGAAGATGTTGGACGCGCCACCGGCAGCGACAACCACAGTCTTGGACTTGAACACGTGATAGTTGCCGGTACGCACGTTGAAGCCAACGGCACCAGCGACGCGGTTCTCCTTGGACTCGTCCATCAGCAGATGGGTCACGCAGACACGGTTGAAGACCTTGTCGGCGGACTTTTTGGCGGCCTCGGCAACAATCGGCTTGTAGGACTCACCGTGGATCATGATCTGCCAGCGACCCTCGCGCTGATAGGCACCCGTCTTCGGGTTACGCATCAGCGGCAGGCCCCACTCTTCGAACTGATGAACAGCCGAGTCGACGTGGCGGGCCATGTCGAACAGGAGGTCTTCGCGGACCATCCCCATGAGGTCGATGCGCGCGTAGCGGACGTGATCCTCCGGATTGTTCTCTCCGAAGCGGGTGCCCATGTAGCAGTTGATCGCATACAGGCCCTGAGCGACAGCACCGGAGCGGTCGATGTTCGCCTTCTCAGCGATGACGATCTTCTTGTCCTTGCCCCAGTAGCGGGCCTCGAAGGCGGCGCCAGTGCCGCCCAAGCCTGCACCGCAGACCAGGATGTCGATGTTGTCTTCGACGATAGTCTTGTAAGCCATTAGTAACTCTCCGCACCGGCTAACATCTTGAGACCATTCGATTCGAGCGTGTTCAGACCGCCATCGTCGAAACGAATGTATTTCGGCTCGTTGAACAACAGCTGGCCATCGCGCATCTCCTGGCTGGGAGCGGGCTGATCGGCGAGCTGGGGAATGAACTTACCCCAAGGCTTGGTGGTGATCGGCGCCAGCAGGTTCATGTCCTTCTCGCCGTTGCGGAAGATGATCCGCCAAGCGATGACACCTTTCTCCTCATCACGGCGCACACGGACCGAGTGGCCGAGCGGGGCGAAGTCGGCATATCCACGAACGTCGATCGCGTTATGCGGGCATGCCTTGACGCAGGAGTAACACTCCCAGCACATGTTGGGCTCGATGTTGTAGGCGCGGCGGACCTTCGGGTCGATGTGCATGATGTCCGACGGACAGATATCGACGCACTGGCCACAACCGTCGCAGCGGGTCATATAGACGAAAGTTGGCATTTTCGGTTCCTCTTCGTGACTCGAGTCAGCGAATCAACATCAGTAGTGGGTCGGAGCTTCGCGCTTGATACCCAGGCCCATGTACTCCGGGTTGTCGCCCATGTACTCCGGGATGTCCGGGAAACGCTGCTTGCACTCAGCGCTGGACAGCTCGGGAATCTCGGGAAGCTTGTCGCGCGAACCGTCGGCTACGGCAACCTTCTTTTGGAATGCGGCCGCGGGCTTGAAGAACATGTGTGCGAACTTCGACCACAGGATGGTGCCGAACAACGTGGTGGAAGCAGCGATGAAGATGATGAACGCGATGATGGTTGACACTGAGGTCACGCCCGTCGACGCCTGCAGCACGGACCAGATCAGCGCGAAGGTCGCCATCAGCAAGAGCGACACGATGAACAGGTCGGACTGGTGCACGTTGTGCCACTCGTTACCCTCGGAGCGAACATCGGCGCGGATCTTGAACCAGAACCAGTAGCCACCGATGCAGACCGAGAGCGCACCCAGATGCCAAAGGACAGGCACCAGTCCCGCCCCTTCGCCCTCCTCGACGGGCAAGCCAAAGATCATGATGGCCGTGGTCACCACGAAGAAAACAAAGCCGTACATGGTGAACAAGTGCGAGACCCGACGCTCAGGATTCGCGAACTCGCTTGAGGTCAGCACCTCGTTCGTGAGGGTGCTCACGGCGAGGCCGAGCTTTTCGCCGCCGCCAACTTCGCGCTTCGCGATCTTTTTGAGCGACTGCCCCTTTTCGAAGAAGTACTTCGCACTCTTCTTGTGGACGACGTCGAGCAAGGTGCCCCCGATGACAAGAAGGACCATTAAAATGACGTATGCTTGCATGACCCCAGGGTCAAGCGAAAGGTCCGCGGAGAGTGCCGCGAAAGGATTGCTTGTGAACATTAGCTGGTGACTCCGATTGCTATGGTGAGCCCGTTTACCTCGAGGGAAGTGACGCGATCCGCCCGGACGGGGGAACGACGGCTTGATCGAAGAAGCGGATACCCGACCGCTATACGAGGAGAAAGGCCGCATCGCGGCGCCTCCCTCCTTCGGCGGTAGCGTAGTATAAGCATTACGGTATATGCGCCGCGACTCATACTTTTTCGGGCGGCATTATCTGTGTTAATGAAGCGCCTCCCAGGGTCTAGACAAACAGGTAACGCGTTGTTGTTATGGATCTTACGAGGGACATGCGCGGCTTGAAAATTTTGGTGCAAGCCGCAGCCCGACACCCGGGAAAAACTTCCCCGCCCGTCTCCGCAGCCCGCTTCGAGGCGCTGCCGGGCTAAAGTGCGGCCTGGTTCCCACCCTGACGCCCCACTCCCGGTTGCCTTGGGTCCGCGAGCCAGCCACGCCCGCGCCCGGCGACACCTGCGCCGCTCCGTCGACCCGAAGATCGAGCTAGGCCTCGCCTCCGCAGGGATCGAGACATCACGGGCTTGGCCACCCGACGCGTCTCCCGGAAAGACCGAGACACCGGTGAGGCGGGCTGCGATCGGAAGACGTGTGGGTCCCCTGCGGCCGCGGATCGCCTGAGCTTTGCGGACCTCGCCATCTTGGCCGGGCAATGGTCCGGGTCGCGCCTTTAACATTCCAGCTCCCCGAGAACGTACACGGCTCATTCGGCGAACGCTCCCCCTAGTCGTCATCGCGGAACGGATCGTCGGACAGAAAACCCGCTACCACCGGGGCGTAGGTCAGAACGGCGCCCTGCAGCGTTCCGAGATCGCCTACGACCTGGGCGAGGCGGGCCAATAACCTGCCATCATCCGGAGCGTTCGCCAGTTCGCGCAGGACGCTGAGCAACGGACCGAGGTCCTCGGCATCAAGATATCGCTCGAGCATCGAGATCGATTCATCAATGCTCGTAGCACTAATGCTGTGATCGGCTTCGGTCATGTCGCTCAAACTCTCTGCGGTCGCAGCCATCAAAGCGTGTGCGGCGTCTGCACGCCCTTACTTAAGACATTATGCGCACCTGCACCCTTTCGCAGGATCTCGGACGATTCACAGAGAAGCAACGAGAGGTAGGGGGGCGACATCATTGGTACAAAACACCATCGCGGCGACCCATCGCGTATGCCGTCTCCCCTGCAGCCATCCGCAGCCGCGCTTCGATCCGAATCTTTTCCATCACGCCCTTGTCGGCAATTTCGGGATAGAGCGGGTAGAAGCGCGCCACGTCGAGCGCATTCGCCTTTGCTGCCATTTCCATCCGCCGCCGCTCCTCCCAGCCCACGCCATGCAACATCAACAAGCGGGGCGCTTGGCGATGGAGGTAACGTCGACAGAGATCCCGCTGCTCTTCGTTGTCCCAGTCCTCACGAACCAGAAACGGCGGAAATTCCTCGCTCTCATTGGATCGCCGAGTAAACCAGCGCGCCTTCGGTTTAGCACCTGCACGTTCTGCGACGCATCGCTCCAACCGGTAGTTGACGGGCCCGTATGACTTACTGCGCTCTTCCTGGTTGGTCTCAATCGGCATAACCGCCGCAGGAAGCGCCGTCCAGTCAGTCAGTTTCGGAAACGACGCCATCTCCGAGGCTTCGACACAGGAAAAAATCAAGGCGAGCGGCGAGTTGTCCCTGGGGTCAAGAAGCCAATACTCGTACCTGTCGGCAGCTTGGAACGGCAGGGGAGCCTCGAGTAGGAACCTCGCTAGCTCTAGGATGCGCTCGTCCACCTCACCATCTTCCGTGTACGGGTTCTCAATGACCCTTTCGAAGTCGCGTTGCCTGATGTGTGCCGCCCTGATGAAGCGGCCTTGCTGCGGCCCTGAGCCCGCGTTGCCGCTGCGCCCGTTCGCATAGATGAACTGAAACTCCCACATATCGCCATCCATCGACAGCGCGCGCGCATTCTTGGATTGAGCGATTTGCACTTGAGCTGAGAACGGCTGCAAGAGGCGCTGAGAGTGAGCTCTGATCATCTAACCTGGATCGCGGTGATGTCTGTTTCGAAAAAGTAGTTTGTTTCACGAGCGCAGCGCTCGCGGCAAGTCGTGCTACCCGCCGTCGACGAGCTAGAGGTTACGTGATCGCCTGAGCTCATGTTCTGCACAGATCGTGGGGATAATGCCCCTGGCGCCGGCCGGCCTGAACGCGAGCCACGCTGGACGGGGGAATCTGAGCATATTCGGCCGTTGATCGAGTGAGCCCGGTGGTCAATGTTTTTCCCCTGGGGCGTTTTCGCCCGACACGCTCGGAGAGGTCGCCCATGGGGACCGCGGTCGAGGGCGCGTCCTGCGAGCTCGCCAGTTCGGGTCCATTTGGTGCTCAGGCTCAGGCCCCGACAGCGCTCCGATGGCCCGCGAATGCCGCGCGGCGACGCGCTACGGGGCTGTTCCCTCCTCGACGTCACCAGTGTCCCCCAGGCCGCTAATGAGGCGCCTTGGCCGGCCACTTTTCCATGTAACCGCGAATCACGTCTCTGACCGACTCTGGTACTTCTTGAAAGGCCGCTTGCCGCATTCCGTCGGCAAGAAAACCTGCCATGTCGTAGGGCAGCCGTCGTCCCATTTTCGCGAACGTTCGCTCCATGAGATCCGGGTCTAGCGATCGGGTTGCGGCAATGCCAGCGTTGAGATTGATGACACGCCAAGGACGCCAGGCGTCACCGCGATCCCCGTCCAGCTGCAACCTCTCGGAGGTCGCCTCGACAACCTCTTCCATGAGCTCGCACAGGGTACGGAGATCATCGGCTGCGCTCGTGGCGTTCACGATCATGCCGAAACCGTCGGCGGTACCCTCGAGGTTGTCGATGGTGGCGCCGCGTCGAGCGACCCAGGCTCCCATCGAGGCAAACATGCGCGCGACCGTGTCTCTCTTGTCCATGATCTCGACCTTGCGCACCAGGAAGGCGAGACGGTCGAGCAAGTCCAGCCCATAGGCGCAGAACTCGTCAAGTTCCCCCTGGTCCAGCCGGACTGCTCCGGTTTCCAGGGCCCCAGCAATCTGAAAGAAGTCCGATAAGGCGCGCGCCAGCGCCAGTGGAGCGGATTGGTCCTCCATGATCGCCTGCGCTTCCTCGTGCCTTGCAAGCACTGCCTGCATGACCTCCAAGGCGAGGTCACCAATGGCATCGATTTCGATCACGAAGGGATTCGTCGACATGAGGGATCACCTGCTGGCAAAATCGGGTTGAGATTTCAGTCTCCGCAAGCCCGTTGGAGCGCGAACGTTGCCGGTAGGCGGGGTGAAGTTGCGATGATTCGCCGCTCTTTCAACGGGGCCGAGAGGCGAGAAACCCTGGAACGCACGGTCAATCGACAGCCTCAGTCCCGGGCTGGTGAGTGCTCGCCAAAGTCGGCACGCCCCAGCAGCAGGGCTTGATCCTGACCTATCCGCCCCTGCACCTTCGGGCTCGCAAGAACCTTCTCTATTTAACCTATACTCTTTCGGAGACCTCCGTGGCCGAAACCAGCTCAGACACCATTACCGACGGCAAGTACGTCGAGCTGACCTACCTCGTGCGGGACAGTAAGACCGGAGACGTTTTAACGGAGATCTCTCGCCCGCTCAACTATGTTCACGGAGTGAACGAGATCTTGGCACCGACGATCACCCGGGAGCTTGAAGGCAAGACGCAAGGTGAACGGGTCGACTTGCTCGTCGACTGTAACGAGCTCTACGGTCCGAGAGACGAGTCACTCGTGATCACCGAAAAGGTTGCTGTCGTGCCGCGCGAGTATCGCCAGGTCGGCAGCCAGATCTTAATGGAGAACAACCTGGGTCAAATGAAGAGCTTTCTGGTGACCAAGATGGAGGGCGACACGATCACCTTTGATGGTAACAACCCGCTCTGTGGCAGGGAGGTCATCTACCAGGTGAAAATCCTGTTGGTTCGCGATGCGACGGCTGGAGAGAAGGAATACGGCAGTCAAGTCGAGGCTGACCCTGAGGGGTGAGCCCCTCGGCAGCGTTACTTGCGACAACGAGTCGGGCTCTTTTGCTCGAGAAAAGAAAAACAGCGAAAGCAAAATAGGACCGGAGCACGAAATTGAAGCGTCGACAGAACGCTTTCTCGCCATCCGTGCGCAGTCGGGCGATGCCGCTTGGACAGGCGGGAGGCCGGGGCTCTGAAGGACAAAGGCCCGAGCGCTTCGCGGCGCCCGGGCCTTTTCGTCAGTCCCTGGACTTAGCGCTGCCTACTTACTTGTAGGAGACCGCCTTGTCGATCAGGTCGACATGCTTGCGCTTGAACACGGTCCAGGTCTTGGACTTCCGGTCATAGATGGAGTTGACGAAGCACTTCCAGTTCTCGTCGTCCACCTTGTTGAAGTCCATCCGGTAGTAGAAGCCCGGGTAACGGGACTCCTCACGGAACTGGATGTGCTTCATGTGGGCCTCGGCGGCCAGGATGCGGTGGTAGTTCTCCCAGGCGCGGAGCAGCTCGTGGAGGTCCTTGGCGCGCATCTTGAGCGCATCCTCCTTGAGCATCTCGAGCTTGTGCTCGGCGACTTCCATCATCTTGGCGTTGGTGCGGTAGTAGGTCGCCACGCCGGCCACGTACTCGTCCATGATCTTCTGGAGGCGGAACTGCAGCATCCGCGGGGTGATGTAATGGGGGTTCACATCGATCGCGGTGGTGTAGTCCTTGTGCTCCAGGAAGTTGCGCACCGGACGGTAGATCTCCTCGATCAATTCGTCCACCGAGGTGTCGAGCTCCGGCTTCCAGTCCTTGTTGTCCATGCAGAACTTGATCATGGCCTTCATGGCCAGTCGCCCCTCGGCATGGGATCCGGAGGAGAACTTGTGGCCGGAGGCGCCCACGCCGTCAGCGGCGGTGAACAGCCCCTTGACGGTGGTCATGGAGCGGTAGCCCCAGTTCCAGCCGGAGGGCAGGTGGCCAGGGATCTTCTCGGCCTCGGCGTGCTCCTCGGCGGTCGGGGCGCCCAGGTCCGTGGGACCGGAGACCCAGATGCCGCAGCAGCCGGAGTGGGAGCCGAGCAGGTACGGCTCGGTGGGCATCAGCTCGGAGTTCTTCTTCTCCGGCTCGATGTTCTCACCCGCCCAGACACCGGCCTGGCCGATGCACATGTCGAGGAAGTCTTCCCAGGCCTCGGCCTCCAGGTGCTTGATCTCCCGGGGCGTCATGGTCTCGGCGAACTTGCCGAGCGCGGTCACGGTGTCCATGTAGATCGGACCGCGGCCCTCGTGCAGCTCGTTCAGCATGACGTGGACGCGCAGGCAGGACGGCGTCACGTGGGCTCTGTTGTATGGGAAGTAGGGGGCCAGCAGGGCCTGGGTCTCGGGCTTCTTGAGGTACTCCTCTCCGTAGGCGTTGATGGCGCGGGACTTGAAGAGGAGAAACCAGGCGCCAACCGGGCCGTAGCCGTCCTTGAAGCGGACGGGCACGAAGCGGTTCTCCATCATGGTGAGCTCGGCACCGGCCTCGGCGGCCATGGCGTAGGTGGAGCCGGAATTCCACACCGGGTACCAGGCGCGACCGATGCCCTCGCCCACGGATCGGGGGCGGAAGATGTTCACGCAGCCGCCGGCCACCAGCAGGCAGGCCTTGAAGCTGTAGACATGGAGCTTGTGCTCGCGCACGGAGAAGCCGACCGCTCCGGCGACGCGGTTGGGGTCGTTCTTGTCGTTGACGAGCTTGACAATAAAGACGTGCTCTTGGATACGCTCTGTCCCCAGGGCCTTCTTGGCGGCCTCGGCGACGATCCACTTGTAGGACTCGCCGTTGATCATGATCTGCCACTTGCCGGAGCGCACCGGCTTGCCACCCTCGACCAGGGGCTTGCCCTCGTCGCCGGGCTGCTTCCAGATCGGCAGCCCCCACTCCTCGAACAGATGCACGGAGTCGTCCACGTGCCGACCGAGATCATAGGCCAGGTCGTCGCGGGTGATGCCCATCAGGTCGTTGGAGACCATGCGGGCGTAGTCGGCCGGGTCGCTCTCGCCGATGTAGGTGTTGATGGCGGAGAGACCCTGGGCCACCGCGCCGGAGCGGTCCATGGCGGCCTTGTCGACCAGCTTCACCTTAATGTCCATGCCTTGGGCCTTAGCCTGATCCAGCCAGGGACCGGCCTCGAAGGCCGCGCCGCAGGCGCCCATGCCGCCGCCGATGATGAGGATGTCGACCTCTTCCTCGATGACCTGAGGATTGCCGAACTCACCTGCCATTCTCAGACACCTCTGGAGTCTCGATTGATTTCTAAGTTGGTCCGCTTGGGCATGAGGCCTACTTGCGGATCAGCTGGCTGGCATCGGCCGCGTGCAGGCCATCGGTGCCCGTGGTGAAGAAGCCCGCCTTCTCGATGTTGGCGATGTCAGCCGTGGGCTTGTTACCGTAGGGGTCGATCGAGCCTTCCGGGGTGGTGCGGATGGGGAACTTGAAGCGCTTCGTGGTCCCGTTGCGGAACTTGATGGTCCACATGATGGAGTCGGTTTCGCGCAATGGCTGCACTGAGGCGCCCATGGGGACCACGTCCGCGTAGTGGCGGGCCTCGATGGCCTGCTGGGGGCAGATCTTCACGCAGGAGTAGCACTCCCAGCACTGCTCCGGCTCCTGGTTGTAGGACTTCATGGCATGACCGGTCTCCGAGCCATCCTGGTCAAGCTTCATCAGGTCGTGGGGGCAGATGTACACGCAAGCGGTCTTGTCCAGGCCCTTGCAGCCATCGCACTTGTCGGTACGCACGAAGGTTGGCATCGGGTGAGATCTCCTAACGTTTCAATGCGGTAAATTGCCGCCGACGGAGTGAGGCACAGGGGGGCGTCGTGTCGCCTCCTAGGGACCTGAATCCGCCGAAGATCTCTGATTCCTTGTGTTCGCGGGCCCGGCTGCGATCGGGCTACGACCGGCCTGAGGCTGCGAAGCTCTTCGAACGGACTCGCGATGGGCCCTCGCGAAGGGATGGGGACAAGGGCGAAGCCGTCGGGGCTGGATCACGCGAGATCGCCAGGGTATTGACAGGCCTATCACCCTGTCAAAATAGTATTTCCGTTCATGTTAATAAAATCGCCTTATTAGGAAATTCTGATGCCCCAGATGGGGTTTAGTCGTAGCCGCCTCGGATCGCGAGACCAACGCGCGCTTGGCGGGGCCCGCACGCCCGGTTTAAGGTTCCGCCATGGAGACGCCAGCCCCCACAGAGCCCGGTTCCACGCCGCCGGACGCCCTCCTGCTGATCGGCAGTCACTGTCCCCACTGTCAGTCCGTGTTCGACTCCCTGTCAAGCCTGGTCAAGGAGGGCGCCCTCGGTCGGCTCACGGTGATCAACCTCAACGCGGCGCCGGCGGCGCCGGAGGCCCGCGGCGTCCGCTCGGTCCCCTGGACCCGTCTGGGCCCCTTTGAGCTGAGCGGCGCCCTGTCGGCCGCCGAGCTCAAGGACTGGATCGAGGTCGCCGCAGCCGGCGGGGGCTGGGGGCGTTACTTCACCCACCTGATCGAGGGCGGACGCCTCGACTCCGCGGTCCAGCGAATCCGTTCAAGTCCCGGCACCCTGACCGACCTCCTCCTGCTGTTTGCCGATCCGGACACCCCTTTGTCGGTGCGTATCGGGATCAGCGCCATCATCGAGACCCTGGCCGGCAGCGAGATCCTGAGGCGGGCGGTCCCCGCGCTCGCCCCGCTCACCCTCTCGGACGCCCCGCAGGTCCGCGCGGACGCCTGCTATTTCCTCGGTCTGGCCGGGGATCGCACGGCC
>JBGSUY010000050.1:0-1502 GCA_041753195.1 Chromatiaceae bacterium | reverse complement strand
ATGGGCTCCTCGGGGCGCCGATTACCTCGCCTGAGGGATCCGGCGGCAGCGATAGGAGCGCCGCCCCCGGCGCGATTTTACGCCGCGGACCCTGCAGCCGCTGGCGAGTGCCTGTCGCGGCGGGGCGCCGCTCCTACGGGTGGAGAATTAGGGGGAAGGATACCAGCCTCGGGCTCCCATGGCCCCGTCCAAGCGGGCGACATCAGGCCCCGACGGACACCAGGGCCTGCTCGATGGTCGCTCCTCCCAGGCACTCGTCCCCGAGGTAGAAGACGACCGCCTGACCCGGGGTCACCGCCCGCTGGGGCTCGGCGAATCGCACCACGCATTCGTGCTCGCTCGGCCGGGTTAGGGTGCAAGGCTGCAGGGGCTGGCGGTGACGCAGGCGGGCCAGGCAGTCGAAGGGGGCGGCCTTGGGCGGGGATCCCTGGATCCAGTTGGGCCGCAGCGCCCGGAGACCCTCGGACAGCAACAATGGATGGTCCGGCCCCTGGACCACGATGAGTCGATTGCGGGCCCCACCCTTAGCGGCGACGAACCAGGGGGACTCGCCGGCCCCAGCCACCCCGCCGACCCCGAGACCCTGCCGTTGGCCGATGGTGTAGTAGGCGAGCCCCTGATGCTCGCCCAGCACCCGGCCCTCGGGGGTCTCGATGGGCCCCGGCTCCCGGGGCAGATAGCGGGCGAGGAAGTCCCGGAAGCGCCGCTCGCCAATGAAGCAGATCCCCGTGCTGTCCCTGCGCTCGGCATTGGATAGCCCGAGCCGCTGGGCCAGGGCCCGCACCTCGATCTTGGTGAGATCCCCCAGTGGAAACAGGCTGCGGGCGAGCTGCTGCTGGTCCAGCAGGTGCAGGAAATAGGTCTGGTCCTTGTCCGGGTCGGCGGACAGGCGCAGGTGGCTGCCAGCGGCGTCCCGGGTCACCCGGGCATAGTGTCCGGTGGCGATCCAGTCGGCCCCGAGTCCCAGAGCATGGTCCAGAAAGGCCCGGAACTTGATCTCGCGATTGCACAGCACGTCCGGATTGGGGGTGCGCAGGGCGCGGTACTCGGCGAGGAAATGGGCGAAGACCCGGTCCCAGTACTCGGCGGCGAAGTTGACGGTGAGGAGCTCGATGCCCAGGTGCTCCGCCACCGCCGCGGCGTCTCGGAGATCCTCCGCCGCGGCGCAGTAGCCGGGCGCGTCGTCTTCCTCCCAGTTCTTCATGAACAGGGCCTGGACCCGGTAGCCCTGCTCCAAGAGGAGATGGGCGGCCACCGCCGAGTCCACCCCGCCGGAGAGTCCGACCATGACCAGGCTCCCCGGAGTGGCGGCCCCACTCATGGCGCCGCGCCCAGCCGGGTGGTCAGGGCGTAGCCCAGGGCTGCGGCCAGGATGAGGAAGCCCAGGATCGCGCCCGCCACTGTCCAGCCCAGGTCACGGGCCAGCTCCTCCTCGGTGTGGCTGGAGATCACGAAGGGGTGTCGCGGGTCCCCGGTGGCCCCGACCACGGGCAGCA
Source organism: Chromatiaceae bacterium (assembly GCA_041753195.1). Classification (GTDB taxonomy): domain Bacteria; phylum Pseudomonadota; class Gammaproteobacteria; order Chromatiales; family Chromatiaceae; genus Thiodictyon. The sequence goes on along the minus strand of JBGSUY010000050.1, from coordinate 6 downwards.
CGGGCT
>JBGSUY010000049.1:0-5472 GCA_041753195.1 Chromatiaceae bacterium | reverse complement strand
GACCACGGCCCCGCTTGGCGCCGGCCGCAGGCCGGACACCTGAGCCTCGGTGAGCTCAAGGTGATGGCGGCGATCGAGCAGTGCCGCACCGCCGCTCTGGGCGGCCACGTCGAACAGTGCCCGGACTGCGGCCACACCCAGATCGCCTATCACAACAAGGCGGTGATCTACGGCTTGCTGTTCCAGGCCGCCGCTGAGACCCTGCTCACGATCGCCGCCGATCCCAAGCACCTGGGCGCACGGATTGGACTCACCCTGGTGCCGCACACCTGGGGCTCGGCCCTGACCCATCACCCCCATGTGCACGGGGGCGGGATCTCTCTGGACGGAGAACGCTGGGTCGCCTGCCGGCGCGGCTTCTTCCTGCCCGTGCGGGTGCTCTCGCGACTGTTCCGGCGGCTGTTCTGCGAGAAGCTCATCACCGCCCACCGTTCCAGGGAGCTCACCTTCTTCGGCGAGCATGTCAGGCTCAGCAGCGAGAAGGCCTTCGACGCCTGGCTCGCGCCGTTGCGCACGATCGACTGGGTGGTCTATGCCAAGCGCCCCTTCGCCGGACCGCAAGCCGTGCTCGCCTATCTGTCGCGCTACACCCAACGGGTGGCCATCGCCAACAGCCGCCTGATCGCGCTTGACGAGCGCGGGGTCACCTTCCAGTTCAAGGACTACCGCGCCAAGGGCCGCTGCCGCTACCAGCCGATGACCCTGGCGGTGGCGGAGTTCATGCGCCGCTTCCTGCTGCATGTCCTGCCCCCAGGGTTCCACCGCATCCGCCACTACGGCCTGCTGGCCAATACCGCCCGGGTCGAGAAGCTGGCCCGCGCCCGGGAGCTGCTCGCGGCCCCGCTGTCTCCCCTCATTGCCGTGCCCGTCGCCACCACCGGAGAGGTCGCACCGGCTACCCCAACGGACAAGGCCCGCCCGTGTCCCTGCTGCGGGGCGCCCATGGTGATCATCGAGCGCTTCGCCAGCGGCCATGCCCCGCAGGCACCACCAGCGGCAATGCGTGAGGCCGCATGAGCCTCATCAGGGCAATCCGCTGCGCTTCAGCGCCCCTGGATCATCGGCTCGCGGTCGGTGACGGACAGACCATGCTCAGGGACGCGAAAACCGGGCTCGGCTCACCACAGCCGCCGCTCGGCGCTCGCCTGCTTTCATGCTCCATCGGTGCAATTCCCGTGGCGCAACCCATAGCCGAGCTGATCCGCCTCGCTTCCATCACCCACACCACCAACGGGCTCGACTCAAATCCCCATAGCACCCGGCCACCGCCGGCCTCGTGCCACACGGCCCGCGGTTTCCTCCCTCGAGGGCTATCAGACGCCTACCGCCGCCGGCGCTGACCGGCTAGCCCAGTCGTTGCCCACCCCGCGTGCCACCCCCCACCGCCGCCCCACGGCGGCAGGCATCTGATAACCCTTAACATGAGCGGTCTTTCAGCTGTCTCACGGCCAGCGTCCGGATCCAGCATCACGTGTAGCTCCGGCACTGACGCCAGTCGGTGATTACAGTACCGCCGCGAGCGCCGAGAGGAAGATCCCGTTTTCTTCCGGGGTGCCGGCGGTCACCCGCAGGCAGTCGGTGAGCAGAGGATGGGCGCCGCTGAGGTTCTTCACCAGGACCCCTCGGGCCTTGAGTTCGGCGAAGCAAGTATCGGCACTCCCCTCCGGGAGCCGGAGTAGGATGAAGTTGGCCTCGCTCGGGTAGGGGTGAAGGCCCGGGATCTTGGCAAGGGCATCGAAAAGCCGGGCACGCTCGGCGCGGATGGCCCGGGTCTGCTCGTCCAGCGCCGCTCTGTGGCGGAGAGCAAAGGCGGCGGAGGCCTGGGTCAGGCAGTTGATGTTGTAGGGCAGCCGGGTCTTGTCGATCTCGCTGAGCCAGTCCTCGGGCCCCGCCAAGTAGCCGAGCCGGAGACCCGCGAGCCCCATCTTGGAGAGGGTGCGCAGGACCAACAGGTTCGGCCACTCCCCCAGCCGTGGCAGGAAGCTCTCATCGGTAAAGGGGGCATAGGCCTCGTCCACCACCACCAGACCCGGGGCCGCCTCGACGATCTGGGCGATGGCCTGCGCATCGAACAGGTTGCCGGTGGGGTTGTTGGGGTAGGCGATGAAGGTCAGCGCCGGACACTCCCGATCCAGTGCCTCCAGGATCGCCGGCAGGTCCAGGGAGAAGTCTTCAGACCGCAGGGATACACCCACGTACTCCATCCCCGCGAACAGGGCGATCATCCGGTACATGACGAAGCCCGGGTCCACCGACAGGACCTTGCGCCCAGGGTGGGTCAGGGTCAGGGCCAGCATCTGGATCAGCTCGTCGGAGCCGTTGCCGAGCAGGAGCCCCATGTCGGCCGGGATCCCCATGGACTCCCGCAGGGCCTCTTGGACCTGCCGCCCCTGGGGGTCCGGATAGCGGTTGAGCTCCACACCCCGCAGCACCTCCAGCCACGCATCTTTGAGCCCCTCAGGCCAGCCGTAGGGGTTCTCCATGGCGTCCAGCTTGATGAGGCCCGCGGCATCCGGGACCTGGTAGGCCCGCAGCGCTTGGATCTCCGGGCGGACCAGTTCGAGGGGTGTCAGCGGCATGGTGTTCTCGAAGAAGGGCCGAGGGCCGAAAAAGATCCTGCATTCACCTCGCCGAGGCAATCCTTTTGCCACCACGGCATAGAGCGTGGCGAGCCGTCGAGCCTCCCTACTCGGCGCTCGGCCCTCGGCCCTCGGCCCTCTCTCCGATCCTATATTCGGCCGACCGGGCATGGGCGGTGAGCCCCTCGCCGCGGGCCAGCACGGAGGCGATCTTGCCCAGCGCCGCTGAGCCCTCGGGGGAGGCCATGATGAGACTCGAGCGCTTCTGGAAGTCGTAGACCCCCAGGGGCGAGGAGAAGCGGGCGGTGCGCGAGGTGGGCAGCACGTGGTTGGGGCCCGCGCAGTAGTCGCCGATGGCCTCCGCCGTGTGGCGGCCCATGAAGATGGCCCCGGCGTGACGGATGCGACCGACGATGGACTCCGGGTCCGCCACCGACAGCTCCAGGTGCTCGGGGGCCACGTGGTTGGCAATGGCGATGGCGTCCTCCAGGTCCCGGGCCAGGATCAGGGCCCCGCGCTCGCGGAGCGCCGTGGCGATGATCTCGCGCCGCTCCATGGTTGGCAGTAGGCGGTCGATGCTGGCCGCCACCCGATCCAGGTAGGCGCCGTCCCAGCTCACCAGGATGGACTGGGCGTCCTCGTCGTGCTCCGCCTGGGAGAAGAGGTCCATGGCGATCCAGTCCGGGTCCGTGCCGCCGTCGCACAGGACCAGGATCTCGGAGGGTCCCGCGACCATGTCGATCCCCACCTGACCGAAGACCGTACGCTTGGCGGTGGCCACGTAGATGTTTCCCGGACCCACGATCTTCTCGACCGGGGGCACGGATTCTGTCCCGTAGGCCAGGGCGGCGATGGCCTGGGCCCCGCCGATCGCGAAGGCGCGGTCCACCCCCGCGATGTGGGCGGCGGCCAGCACCAGGTCGTTCTGCTCGCCGGCCGGGGTGGGGACCACCATGATCAGCTCGGCCACGCCGGCCACCTTCGCCGGGATGGCGTTCATCAGGACGGAAGACGGGTAGGCGGCCTTGCCCCCCGGGACATAGAGCCCGGCGCGGTCCAGGGGCCTCACCTGCTGGCCGAGCAAAGTGCCGTCCGGCTCTCGGTAGCTCCAGGACTCCAGACGCTGGCGCTCGGCGTAGGCGCGGATACGGGCGGACGCCAGCTCCAGGGCCTGGCGCTGGTCGGCGGGGATGGACTCCCAGGCCCGGGCGAGCCGGGCGCGGGGGATCTCCAAGTCGCCCGCGGTCGCCGGCGACCAGCGATCGAAGCTCGCCGTGTAGTCCACCAGGGCCGCATCACCCCGAGACCTGACCTGGGCAATGATGGTTTCCACGGTCTGCTGGACCTGGGCATCGGAGACCGAGTCCCAGGCGAGCAGGGCATCCAATTGCGTCTGAAAGCCCGGATCGGCGGTGGAGAGGCGTCGCATGGCGGTCATAGGAGGGACTCCGCAATCAGCTCGGACGGTCGGCCGGCGCGGCCAGACCGGCGCGCAGGGCCCCGATCAGGGCCGTCACCGCGGCATGCTTCATCTTCCAGCTCGCCTTGTTGACCACCAGTCGGGAGCTGATGTCCGCGATGTGCTCCAGGGGCACCAGGCCGTTGGCCTTCAGGGTGTTGCCGCTGTCCACCAGGTCCACGATCAGGTCCGCCAGGCCCACCAGGGGGGCCAGCTCCATGGAGCCATAGAGCTTGATGATCTCCACCTGCTGGCCCTTGGCGGCGAAATGCCGCTCGGCGCTGTGGACGAACTTGGTGGCGACCCGCAGCCGGCCCGAGGCCGGGGCCCGGGTAGGGGCGTCCGGCAGACCCGCCACCATCAGGCGACAGCGGGCGATGCCCAGGTCAAGCGGCTCGTAGAGACCTTCACCGCCGTGCTCCAGCAGCACGTCCTTGCCCGCCACGCCCAGGTCAGCCGCCCCGTACTGGCAATAGGTCGGGACGTCGCTGGCGCGAATGATGACCAGCTTCACCCAGGGGTTGCTGGTCTCCAGGATCAGCTTGCGACTCCGCTCCAGGTCGTCCAGGGGGGCAATCCCGGCGGTTGCGAGCAGGGGCAGGGTCTCATCGAGGATCCGCCCCTTGGAGAGGGCGATGGTCAGGGGCGCCGCCAATTCAAGCTCGAAGCTCATCCCGTCGATCTCCCCGCCTTCCCGGATTCGCCACCTTGGCCCTCGGCCCTCATCCCGCCGACACCACGCCGTTGGCCCCGGCGATGCGATGAATACTGGCACCCAGTCTGGACAGCTTGCCCTCCATGTTGTCGTAGCCCCGGTCCAGGTGATAGATGCGGTCCACCAGGGTCTCCCCCTCCGCCACCAAGCCGGCGAGCACCAGACCGGCGGAGGCGCGCAGATCCGTCGCCATGACCGGGGCGGCGGTCAGACGACCCACCCCCCGGCAGACGGCGACGTGGCCATCGATGCGGATGTCGGCCCCCATGCGCTGCAGCTCCAGCACGTGCATGAAGCGGTTCTCGAACACCGTCTCAGCCACCGTGCCGACCCCCTCGGCGATGCTGTTGAGGGCACAGAATTGGGCCTGCATGTCGGTCGGGAAGGCCGGGTGGGGGGCGGTATGGATGTCCACCGCCCGCGGCCGCCGTCCCTGCATGTCGAGCTCGATCCAGTCCTCCCCGACCTCGATCTGGGCGCCCGCCTCCCTGAGCTTCTGCAGCACCGCATCCAGGCAGTCGGGGCGGGTGTGGGAGACCCGAACCCGACCGCCGGTCATGGCGGCACCCACCAGGAAGGTCCCGGACTCGATCCGGTCCGGCATCACCGCGTAGCTGGCCCCGCCGAGGCCGTCCACACCCTGGACCAGGATTCGGTCGGTGCCGGCGCCCTCGATGCGGGCCCCCATGGCCGTGAGGAAGGCGGCCAGGTCCACCACC
>JBGSUY010000048.1:0-10439 GCA_041753195.1 Chromatiaceae bacterium | reverse complement strand
CTCATCACCAGGTCCACCCCCAGGATGGCGGCCCCGGCGGAGCGCAGGGCCGCCTGCAGGGTCCCGCTGTTCATGGCGGTGTCGCCGTCCACCCAGGCCAGCACGTCGTCGGCCCTGGGGGCGGCCTCGAAGATCCCCTGGATGTAGTCCCGGTCGTGGACCCGCGCCAATTGATCGACGCTGGCCTCCGGGGCGTCATAATGGGTGACCAGCATCTCCATGCCGGAGGCGATCAGGCGGTCCTGGATCGCGTAGAGGCGCTCAGGACACTCGGGGTGATGGGGCCCCATGCGGTGGGCCTTGCAGGCATCGTGGGAGATGAAGGCGAGGTTCATGGAAGCGTCCTCAGTGCATTGCCGCCTTTGGCCCCTTTACCGGGCTGGTTGTGCTTGTGCCGGTGGCTGCGGCGTTGATCCCGCGTGACCGCGGTGTGACCGAAGCTTAAACCCAATCCCCCCGAGGAGGGCAGACCCCCATGCGCTTGTCCGACGTCGACCAGTTGTTTACCCCCGGGGCGGTGGCGGTCTTTGGCGCGAGCGACAGCCCGGGATCCATCGGCGGCCAGGTCTTCCGCAACCTGCTCGCCGGCGGCTTCAAGGGCCATAGCTACGCCATCAACCCCAAATACGAGCAGGTGGCGGGTCAGCCCTGCTACCCGAACCTGACGGCCCTGGACAAGCATGTGGACCTCGCCCTGATCGCCACCCCCGCTAACCGGGTGGCGGAGATCCTCGACCAGTGCGGGGAATTCGGCGTGCGGGTCGCGGTGGTCTACTCGGCGGGCTTTGGCGAGCAAGGGGAGCGGGGCACCGCCCTGCAGGACCAGTTGGTGGAGGCGGCCCGTCGCAACCGCATCCGGGTGCTGGGGCCGAATTGCCTCGGGGTCATGCGGCCCCAGCATGGCCTCAACGCCAGCGTGGGCGAGGACATGCCCCGTCGCGGCAACGTGGCCCTGGTATCCCAGTCCGGGGCCATCTGCACCGCCATGATCGACTGGTCCGAGCGGCGCCAGCTCGGACTCTCCGCCGTGGTCTCCCTGGGGGCCGCGGCGGACGTGGACTTCGGCGACATCCTGGATTACCTGGCGCTCGACAGCCAGACCCAGTGCATCCTGCTCTACGTGGAGGGGATCCGTGACGCCCGCCGTTTCATGAGCGGGCTGCGGGCGGCGGCGCGGCTCAAGCCCGTGGTGGTGGTGAAGGCGGGCCGGCACCCGGCGGGCACCCGGGCCATCAAATCCCACACCGGGGCCTGGGTGGGCTCGGCGGATGTCTTCCGGGCGGTCACCGAACGGGCCGGCGTAGTCCAGGTGGCCCACCTGGAGGAGCTCTTCGCCGCCGCCCAGGTCTTTGGCACCGGGCGGCGTCTAGGCGGTGAGCGCATCGCCATCATCACCAATGGGGGCGGTCCGGGCGTGCTGGCCGCGGACCGGGCCCAGGATCTCGGCCTGGTCCTCGCCTCCTTCTCCGACGCCACCCGCCAGCGGCTGGAGAAGGCCCTGCCGGACCATTGGTCCCACGGCAACCCGGTGGACATCATCGGCGACGCGCCCCCCGAGCGCTACCGGGTGGCCCTGGACGCCTGCCTGGAGGACCCGGAGCTGGACGGGGTGCTGTGCATCCTGGCCCCCCTGGCCTCCGGGGACCCCACGGCGACCGCCCGGCAGGTGATCGAGGCGGCCAAGAAGACCAAGAAGCCGGTGCTCGCCTGCTGGATGGGGGGCAACCGGGTGGCGGAGGCCCAGGCGCTGTTCGCCGAGCACCACGTGCCCCACTTCGAGACCCCGGAGATCGCGATCGAGGCCATGTCCTTCCTGGCCGCCTACCAGCGCAACCAGCAGCTCCTGATGCAGTCCCCGGGTCCCCTGTCCCAGCAGGACGCCCCGGACGTGGAGGGGGCGCGCCTCATCATCGAGGGGGTCATGGCGGAGGGGCGCAAGACCCTTGGCATCATCGAGGCCAAGGCGATCCTCGCCGCCTTTCGCATCCCCACCATGCAGGCGGTGCTGGCGCGCACCCCCAACGAGGCCCTCATGGCGGCGGAGGCCCTGGGTTTTCCGGTGGTCCTCAAGGTCAACTCGCCGGACCTGGAGCACAAGACCGACGTGGACGGGGTGTGCCTCAACATCACTGACGCGCAGTCGGTCCGGCGGCTCTTTACCGAGATCGTGGAGCGGGCCAAGCGCCTGCGCCCGGATGCCCGCATCGAGGGCGTCTCGGTGGAGCACATGGTCGCCAAGCGCAACGCGCGAGAGCTGATGGTCGGGGTGGCCCGGGACCCGATCTTCGGCCCCGTCATCAGCTTCGGCGCCGGCGGCACCGAGGTCGACATCCTCGAGGACCGGGCACTGGGGCTCCCGCCGCTCAACGCCTTCATCATCCAGACCATGACGGACAATGCCCGGGTGGCTCGGCTGATGGACGCTTACCACCAGATCCCGGCGATGAACCGCGTGGCCCTGGCACGTATCCTCCAACGCGTCTCGGAGATGGTGTGCGAGCTCCCCGAGATCCTCGGCATGGAGATCAACCCGCTGATCGGCAACGATAAGGAGGTCATTGCGGTGGATGCGCGCATCCAGGTGAACTACCGCCCGCCCCAGCAGGCGATGTATGGCCACATGGCCATCCACCCCTACCCGAGCCACTTGAGCGAGCGCGTTCAGCTCCCGGACGGCAAGGACCTGGTGATCCGACCCATCCGCCCGGAGGACGCGGACCTCACCCAGGAGTTCGTCCGCGGGCTCTCGGAGCAGACCAAGTATTTCCGTTTCATGCAGGCGATCAAAGAGCTCACCCCCGAGATGCTGGTGCGCTTCACCCAGATCGACTACGACCGGGAGATGGCCCTCATCGGGGTCGTCGACCATGAAGGGGTGGAGATGGAGGTGGGTGTCGCCCGCTATATCGCCCGTCCCGGTGGCGAGGTGTGCGAGTTCGCCCTCGTGGTCTCGGACACCTGGCGTAACCTGGGGATCGGGGCGCGGCTCATGCGCTCGCTCATGGCCAACGCCCGGCTGCGGAGCTTCCGCATCATGGACGGCGAGGTGCTAACCGCCAACACCCGCATGCTGGCGCTGGTCAAGTCGCTCGGATTCCGGATCGAAAGCGATCCTCAGGACCACGCAATCAAGCTGGTGAGCAAGGTGTTGTGAGACGCGACGTTCCGTGCGCTGGACGCGCGTCTGCTTTAAGCGCGTTCGGATGGGGACGCATATGGTAGACTAAGCAAAGTTAGTTTACTCGGAGGACGCCGTGCTCACCGTCAATATCCACGAGGCCAAGACCCAGCTCTCCCGTTTGGTCGAGCGTGCGGCCCAAGGCGAGCCTTTCATCATCGCGAAGGCCGGTACCCCTTTGGTCAAGGTCGTACCGCTGCAGCCGCAGGAGGTAGGTACCAAGCATCGGCTCGGTTTTCTTGCGGGCGAGATTCGGGTTCCGGACGACTTCGACCGCATGGGCCAGGAGGAGATCGAGGCCCAGTTCGCGGCTGGCGGGCAGTGATCCTGCTGCTCGACACCCACCTGCTGCTGTGGGCGGCAGGGCAGCCGGAACGGCTTTCCGAGACGGCGAACGCGCTTCTGCGGGATCCCAGCAATGAGCTCTTGTTTAGCGCCGCCAGCATCTGGGAGGTCGCCATCAAGAGCGGACTCGCACGAGACGACTTCCAGGTCGATCCGCGGCGCTTCTGGCGCATGCTCCTCGCCCACGACTACCGCGAGCTTGCGGTCAAGAGCGAGCATACGATTGCCGTGGGCGATCTGCCCTTGCTGCACAAAGACCCCTTTGACCGGCTGCTGATCGCCCAGGCACGCACCGAAGGGCTGACCCTGCTGACGACCGATGCCTTGGTCGCGCAGTACGGCGAGCCGACGCGCCGCGTGTGAATCCTTGCCGTGGCGCTCGGATCAACCCACGTCCGCTTGCAGTCGCGCCGCTTCGTCCTTCACCTGCAGAAAGGCGTCGGCGATCAGGGCAGGGTCCCCGATACGCGCAACCCGCTCCAGCGACTCGATCGCCTCGTCCAGGGCGGGGACGCCGCAGTAGCGGCTGGCGCCGCGCACCTGATGGGCGTGGTCGGCCAGAGCCGGCCAGTCGGACTCCGCGATGGCTGCCTGCAAGTCCTGGATCTCGTCGGGAAGGCCCTCGAGCAGCGCGGCGAGGAGCTCTTGGGCGAGGTCCGCGTCGCCCCCGGCGGCGGCCAGTGCAGCCACCTCGTCGCGAGCTGGCAGGGGCCTGAGAGGGCGCTTGGGGGTCGGGTCGCTCAAGGTCGTTTCTCCGCAGGTATTTCGCTGGCGACTCTATCGGCATCCCCGACCCGGAGTCCAGGGTTCCGGCAGGGGCTGGTCAGTGTCGCTTGGTTGGCCGAGCATGCTGGTGCACAATCCTCCTTGACGCGCGATCCACACCACCTCCTCCAGATCGGCGGCCCCCGGTCCTAAGGAAGGGTTCACTAATAGGTTAAACAAGTCCATTGGGGAATACTTTTGGCGCCGTTGTCGTAGTCGTAGTCGAGATTATCGTAGCGCCCCGGATTCTCTCGCACCCCAAATTGCATCGCTTCTCCGATTACGACAACGACAACGACAACGACAACGACAAGGAATTTGTTTGTGTTTAACTCGTTCTTGACTCGTTACTAACCCAGCCATAAGGCATTGTCCCACTCCCGATGCCCTATCCGACTATCGAAGATTGTGTCGGCAATACCCCCCTGGTGCGTCTCCAACGCCTTCCCGGGGAGACCGATAACCTGATCCTGGCGAAGCTGGAGGGCAGCAACCCGGCCGGGTCGGTGAAGGACCGTCCCGCGCTCAATATGATTCGGCGCGCCCAGGAACGCGGGACCATCCGCCCCGGCGATACCCTGATCGAGGCTACCAGCGGCAACACCGGGATCGCGCTCGCGATGGCCTCGGCCATCATGGGTTACCGGATGGTGCTGATCATGCCGGAGCACATGAGTGCGGAGCGTCGGGCCTCCATGCGGGCCTACGGCGCGCGCATCGTGCTGACCCCTAAGGACGGCGGCATGGAGGCCGCGATCGATCTAGCCAATGTCATGGAGACCAGAGGCGAGGGGACCAGGCTCGACCAATTCTCCAACCCGGACAACCCGGCCGCGCACTATGAGGGCACAGGTCCGGAGATCTGGCGGGACACCCAGGGGCAGGTCACCCATTTCGTCAGCTCCATGGGGACCACGGGGACCATCATGGGGACAGGGCGGTTCCTGAAGGAGCGGAGCCCGGCAATCCAGATCGTCGGCGTGCAGCCGGAGGAAGGCTCCAGCATCCCCGGTATTCGGCGCTGGCCCGCGGCCTATCTGCCACGGATCTACGACCCGGCGGGCGTGGACCGCATCATCGATGTCTCCCAGGGGCTCGCCGAGCAGACCGCCCGGGACCTGGCGGCCCGGGAGGGGATCTTCGCCGGCGTGTCCTCTGGCGGGGCGGTGGCGGCGGCGCTCAAGCTCTCCGCGGAGGTGGCGGGCGCGACCATCGTCGTGATCGTCTGCGACCGGGGCGACCGCTATCTCTCCACCGGGGTCTTCCCGGCCTGAGCCCCAGGTTGTCGCGGGGGACAGCGCGGTACCGGGGAGGATGCGCATGAAGTGCCGACAGCGCAACGGCGCGTTCCGACCGGCTTCCGGTATGCTGCGATCTCTGTGGCCGCATGAGGCGATCGGGCGAGACCGATGGGCGCATGATCGGCTTTGGCGCGGCCTAGCGGAGATGTCAGTTGTCTAAGAAGCGCAAACCGCTCCCCGAGTCCCCGGTCGAGGTGGAGATCGAGTCCCTGACCCACGAGGGCAGGGGTCTTGCCCATTTCGACGGCAAGGCGGTGTTCGTGGACGGGGCGCTCCCCGGGGAGCGGGTGCGCTTCCGTTACACCCGGGTGCAGCGTCGGTTCGACGAGGGCAAGGTAGTGGAGGTCCTGCGCGCCGCCCCGGAGCGGGTGGAGCCGCGCTGCCCCCACTTCGGGCTGTGCGGCGGGTGCAGCCTCCAGCACCTGGAGGCGGGGGCCCAGATCCGCATGAAGCAGGAGACCCTGGCGGACATCTTCGAGCGCATCGGCCATGTGGCGCCCGACGCCTGGCTCCCGCCCTTGGTGGCCGGGCAGTGGGGCTACCGGCGCAAGGCCCGGCTCGGGGTCCGCCACGTGGCCAAGAAGGGTCGGACCCTGATCGGGTTTCGCGAGCGGGGCTCGTCGTTTCTCGCCGATCTCTCGCGGTGCGAGGTCCTGCACCCGGCGGTCGGCGAGCGCTTTCAGGAGATCGCCGCCGTCATCGATCGCCTGAGTATCCGGGACCTGGTGCCCCAGATCGAGATTGCGGTCGGCGAGTCCGAGAGCGGCGCCCCGGCCGCCGCCCCCGCGGTGCTGGTGATCCGAGTCATGGAGCCGCCGAGCGCGGTAGACATGGGGGAGCTTCGGACCCTATCCGACGATCTGGGGTTCCATGTCTATCTCCAGCCCGGGGGCACCGAGACCATCCGCCCGCTGCCGGGCCAGGGGATCGATCTGCACTACGCGCTACCCGCCCAGGGGGTGCGCATCGCCTTCGAGCCCACGGATTTCACCCAGGTGAATCTGGAGCTTAACCGGCTCATGGTGGACCGCGCCGTTGAGCTGCTGGACCCCCAGCCCGAGGACCGGGTACTGGACCTCTTCTGCGGCCTGGGCAACTTCAGCCTGCCGCTGGCCCGGCGTGCCCAGGAGGTGGTCGGAGTAGAGGCGGACGCGGGCGTGGTGGCCCGGGCGGCGGAGAATGCGGAGGCCAACGGCATCGTCAATGCACGTTTCCTGAGCGCCGATCTCTATGGGGAAATGGAAGGACAGCCCTGGCTCCGGGAGCGGTTCCAAAAGGCCCTGCTGGACCCGCCACGCAGCGGTGCGCTCCAAACACTGGATGCCCTGCCGCGCCTGGGGATCCGGCGGCTGGTCTATGTCTCCTGCAACCCGAGCACCTTGGCCCGGGACGCGGACCGGTTGGTGCACGGCCTCGGCTACCGGCTGACCGCCGCGGGGGTCCTGGACATGTTTCCCCATACCGCTCACTTGGAGTCTATGGCGGTCTTCGAGCGGGCGGGCGGTTGATCCTTGGGCCGGGTGCCTACGCAGGTCGAGCGCCGATAATCGGAGGAGCCCTCGGATCTGGCCAATTGAGCCGGCTGGATGCCCACTTGGGCCCTGATTACGCCAACACCCATCCGCCCCGCTCCCTTTCGTCGTCCCTCATGCGCTCGGAAGCCTTCCGGAGACGCCACTCGGCCCCCATGGTGGTTGGCCAGATCATGCGACCTTTGCGAGACCCAGGACCCGATGACCCCCGAGCCAGCCAGCGCCGAGATGCAGCGCGTCGTCCAGGAGGCCAACCGGACGGTTGCCCAGGAGCACACGGACCTGACCTTAACCTGCGAGCAGGGCGTCGTACCCCCGAGGCTCGCGGGGGTCTTGTACCGCAACGGTCCGGGTCGGCTCGAGCGCGGCGGATACCGCTATGGCCATCTGTTCGACGGGGATGGCCACGTCATGCGACTGGCATTCGACCAGGGCCGCGTGCGCTATACCAATCGCTTCGTGCGCACCGAGGGTTTTGTGGCGGAGGAGGCGGCGGGGCGACTGCTCTACCGGGGTCTGGGCACCAACCTGCCGGGTGGACTGCCCGCCAATCTCCTGCGACTGACGATCAAAAACGTTGCCAACACCAATGTCGTGCGTTTTGGGGGCCGACTGCTGGCGCTCTGGGAAGGAGGACTCCCATACGGACTGGACCCTGCGACCCTGCAGACCCTGGGGCCGGAGGATTTCGGCGGACGGCTGCGCAACCGCTTCTCCTGGCTGGAGCGGCGACTGGCCGCCGTGCTCCCGTTCTCGGCCCATCCTTGTCTCGACGAGGATACGGGGGAGCTCTATAACTTCGGCCTCCTCTTGGGGCTCAAGCACCGGCTGATGCTCTATCGCATGGGGCTCGAGGGGACCCTGGCCGAGCCCCGTGTGCATCCGCTCGACCGCCTGAGCTTCGTCCATAGCTTCCAGCTCACCCGCCGGTATCTCGCGTTTCTGCTCCCCCATGTGGACTTCGACGTACCCCGCTCCATGCTCGGGCTCGCCACTTGGGCGGCGTCGCTACGAATCGCCACCGACCGGCCCATGGATCTCCTGCTGATCCCCAGGGATGGCGGGCCGGCGCGAACCCTCGAGGCCATCCCGGGTTTCGTCTTTCATTTTGCCCATGGATTCGACCGGGAGGATGGGGCCCTGGTGCTGGATCTGGTGCGCTATTTGGACTACCCGCCCCTGGACCGGCCGGAGGTCGTGCTCGCCCCCGACAACCCTCATGCGACTCCGCAGCTGGTGCGTCTGACCGTCGACCCTATGGCCGGCACCTTCGAGGCGCAGCCCTTGAGCCCTTGTGCCGCGGAGCTACCCCGGGTGGCGGCGGGCGGATTCGGGCGGCCCCGGCGCTACATCTACAGCATCGGCGCGCCGGAGGGGCGTCGGGCCTACTACCTGTCGTGCATTCAGCGTGTGGATACGCAGACAGGGGAGACGATCCAGCGGGAATTCGGCCTCGACCTCCCCGGCGAGCCTGTTCCGGTCCCGGACGGCGCGGGGGAGTCCGAATGGCTCTTGACCCTGGTCTACCGGGCAGAGTCCCAACGCACGGATCTGGTCGTCCTGCGCAGCGAGGACCTGGGGATCGAAGCGGTGCTACCTCTTCCTCACGCGGTCCCGCCGGGGTTTCACGGGAGCTGGGTGGATTGGGGTCGGGCCTAGCCGCGGGCGGCCGCGAACGGGAATCCGGCGTCTTGAATTAAAGCCAGACACGTTGCGGGGGTCCTCTGCTTCGCCGATGCAGTAACCCGCGAGCCGGTCACCCCAAGCCGATGGCGATGCCGATCAACCGCCGGATCTCCGCGAGCTGGGCCTCGTCGATACGAGAGGAAGTCGGATCGATCCGTTGTTTCGATGTGGTCGTGACATGATGGGCCAAGGCAAAGCAAGGCTTTGTGCAGCCGTTGTCGGGGGTAGGCAGGATCGGGACCGACAGGTCGGCAATGGCCAGGTGCGGATCCTCGGCAAGCGGGACCAGGATGACATTGGGATAGGTTTGGTCGAACAGATCGCTGTCCTCCACGACGACGGCAGGCCGCCGCTTGGTCGGTTCCTTCGGGAGGGCGTCGCGCCAGTCCACTCGGACAATCTGGCCGGCACAGAGGCTCACGGGGTTTCACTCTCGGCATTGGGGGTTCCCCACTGCGCGCAGAACGCCTGGGCCTCCGGCGAGGAGGCGACATAGTCGCCAACTGCGCGGCTTTGTGCGCGAATCCGCTCGCGCCTCAGACGCTTGGCCTCGTTCGCGGCAAGCTCTCTCAGATAGGTGGACAAGCCGATGCCGCGCGCCCTGGCGGCGTCTTCAAGCGTGGATTGCATGTCCTCGTCCAAGCGAACGGAAACTGGGCGACTCATAAGACCTCCGATGCTGCTACGCGAGAATAGTACGCGAGCGTAGTCGGTGCCAGTAGTAGGATCCGCTCGCGCAGCCCCGTCCGGGGCAGCCCTTGCCTGGGGGACGCACCGCCTACGGCAAGAAACCGGGGCGTGCATGGCGCCGGTTCGATCGGGATGGGGGCGGGAGGCCGCGGTCTCCGTCCCTTGGCCCTGGCGCACCCGGCGTGCGATCCTTGATTCTCGCGGTCCGACTTCCTCGATCATCCGTGTCTTTCTCCCCGGTTCCCGTCGATCCACCCGCCAGCGAAGGGCGGCACATCCGTGTGGATGTCCGCACCCAGACGCTTGCGCTGCTGAAGGGACCGCATACGCTCGCTACCTATCCCGTCTCCACCGGCCTGCGCGGTGTCGGGGAGCTGAACGGCAGCGGCTGCACACCTCGAGGTCTACACCGGGTGCGTCTGCGGATCGGCGATGGCTGCCCCCTGGGCACGGTGTTTCGCGCCCGCCGACCAACCGGGGAGATCTACGACGACGACCTGGCAGCGGCCTATCCGGGGCGGGATTGGATACTCACCCGCATCCTCTGGCTGACCGGCTGCGAGCCCGGGCGGAACCGCGGCGGCTGCGTGGACACGCTGCGCCGTTACATCTACATCCACGGTACCCCGGATCGCGAGCCCCTCGGCGAGCCCCGCTCCCACGGCTGTATCCGGATGCACAGCCTGGACCTGATCGCGCTCTTCGACGCCACTCCCCCGGGGACTCGCGTGGAGATTCGGGCCTGGGACTGAGGGACATGAGCCGCGGGCTCGCCGCCCGGCCGGGGTCCGCGGCGCTGGCGGCACTTGCGCGGATTTGCAGGCACTCGGATCGTCTTTGAGCCCGTATTGTGCGGTTGGTCTGTGGGCGGTGCGAAGGATTCGGGTCCCAGGGCGGGGCCGGCCCATGGCCATCCAGCGGGCCGGCGGTGCGGCGTTGGGC
>JBGSUY010000047.1:0-2240 GCA_041753195.1 Chromatiaceae bacterium | reverse complement strand
CCGGACGGAGCCTGCCGCGCTCGCCCAACACCCCGCCGACACGGCGGCGGCCGGCGGCGCCACCGGTTTGGAGGCCCTCGAGATCGGGGCAAGCCGGGTAAGGGTGGACGACAAGAAGATCATCAACTGCCGCGCCGATCTCAATCAGCTCGTCCCCTTCAAGTACGACTGGGCCTGGCAGAAGTATCTGGACGCCTGCGCCATCCACTGGATGCCGCAAGAGATCAACATGAACGCGGACATCGCCCTGTGGAAGGACCCCAACGGGCTCACGGAGGACGAGCGCACCATCATCAAGCGCAACCTGGGGTTCTTCTCCACCGCCGACTCCCTGGTGGCCAACAACCTGGTCCTCGCCGTCTACCGCCATATCACCAACCCCGAGTGCCGCCAATATCTGCTGCGCCAAGCCTTCGAGGAGGCCCTGCACACCCATGCCTATCAATACGTGATCGAGAGCCTGGGGCTCGACGAGGGCGAGATCTTCAACATGTACCGGGAGGTCCCGGCGGTGGCCCGCAAGGCCGAATGGGCCCTGCCCTACACCCAATATCTGGCGGACCCCCACTTCCACACGGGCACCCCGGAGAACGATCAAAGGCTGCTGCGGGAGTTGGTGGCCTTCTACATCATCTTCGAGGGGATCTTCTTCTACGTGGGCTTCGTGCAAATTCTCTCCATGGGTCGGCGCAACAAGATGACGGGCACCGCGGAGCAGTTCCAGTACATCCTGCGCGACGAGTCCATGCACATGAACTTCGGCATCGACGTCATCAATCAGATCAAGATCGAGAACCCGCACCTGTGGACCGATGCCTTCAAGCAGGAGCTCATCGCCATGATCCGCGACGCCGTGGCCCTGGAGGCCCAGTACGCCCACGACACCATGCCTCGGGGGGTTCTGGGGCTCAATGCACCCATGTTCGAGGAGTATCTCCAGTTCATCGCCAACCGCCGCTGCGCCCAGATCGGCCTGCCCGAGCAATACTCCGGCGCCGCCAACCCCTTCCCCTGGATGTCCGAGGTGCTGGACCTCAAGAAGGAGAAGAACTTCTTCGAGACCCGCGTCACCGAATACCAGACCGGAGGGGCCTTGAGCTGGGACTGATTGGGGCCAACCTCTGACAACGCCGTACCGGATCCAGCCACCCAATCGAGGAGCGAAACGCCAATGAACGAAAAGACACCCGCCACCGACCTCGCCGAGGAAATCTCCCGCCCGCGCAGGGACCTGTTGATCGGGGCCGCTGCCCTTGGCTCTCTCGCTGGCCTATCCGCATTGGGCCCGGCCAACGCCGAGGAGCCCAGCCACGAACATCACCAGCACACCGTCGACCAGGGACGCACGCGGGTGATCGAGCACGCCAACGACTGCGTGATGAAGGGCGAGACCTGTATCGAGCATTGTCTCCAGCTCTTCAAGGCCGGCGACACCTCGGTTGCCGAGTGCGCCGAGACCGTTCACGAAATGCTTGCTTCCTGCACCGCCATGGGCAAGCTCGCCGCCTACGACTCCCGCCACCTCAAGGATTTCATGCGGGTGTGCATCGGCGTGTGCGAGGACTGCGAGAAGGCCTGCCGGGAACACGAGAACAAGCACGCGGAATGCAAGGCCTGCGCGGACTCGTGCGCCGATTGCATCCGGGTCTGCAAGGAGTACCTCGCCTGAACAAGTCCGCTTGATCCAACCCTGGGGCACAGGGATGGTGCCCAACCCGCTGCCCACTGGATAACGGCGGGGCAGATTTGGATCCGCCTCACCTCGACCGGGAGGTGGGCTCATCCCCCGATGGACTCCGCGCCGAATCCCAGCCCAACCTCCGCGCCGCCAAGGGGGCTGCGGCGGATCTCGATGATGCCCCCGTAGGCCAGGACGATTTGCCGAGCCACCGCGAGGCCGATCCCATGACCGGGTGCGGTCTCGTCCGCCCGCGTGCCACGTTCCATCAGACGCCCCGCCTCTTCGACCCCGATCCCGGGTCCGTCGTCCTCGACTGCGATCTCCAGCCGCCCCTTCCGTAGAGCAGCGGAGACCCGCACCCGGCCCCGGCACCACTTGTAGGCGTTGTCGAGCAGGTTCCCGAGCAGCTCCATCAGGTCCGCCTCCGACCCCTGGAAGGTCGGCTCCCCATCCAGGCGCAGCTCAAACTCCACCGCCTTGTCCCGGTAGACCTTCGCCAGGGAGGCGGTCAGACGCTCGAGCGTCCGCCCAACCGGGACCCGCGGGGCCAGCCGGCCGG
>JBGSUY010000046.1:0-2404 GCA_041753195.1 Chromatiaceae bacterium | reverse complement strand
CTCGACGAGGCCGGCGCCCGGCGGCGGCTGCGACAGGCCGAGCGTGACCTCGACGCCATCGTGCGCATGGATTTCTTTCCCGGGGATGCGGTGGAACAGTCGCGGGAAGGCCTGCGGCAATTGCTCGAGCTGACCAATCGCCGCTTCTCGCCCCAGGAGCCGGAGGCCACGAGCGGCCCCATCGAGCGGCTGGAGACCGAACGCTACCGCGGCCGGGTCTGGGCGACGCGCCGCCGACTGTGGGTCGACCGCGTGGCCAGCGCCTGGCTGATTCGCCGCTTTGTCGACTCCGAGGCCCGCTTCCTCTGGCTCGACCGGCCGGAGGACTGCCCGACGGAGGCCCTGGGTTTCGACTTCGATGGGGCCGCCTTCACCCACACCGGGATCCAGGGCGGGGAGCTTGTCACCTTCGAGGTCCTGGCGGCGAGCTTCGACCTCGCCGACGACGCCGGCCTGACCCGGCTGGGGCAGTTGGTGCACTACCTGGACGCGGGCGGTCCGCCTGTTGCCGAGGCCCCCGGATTCGAGGCGGTGCTCGCCGGCCTGAGGGCGAGCGCGGCGGATGACGATTCGCTGCTCATGGCCACGACCCCCGTGCTTGACGCCCTCTATCTCACCTACTCGGGCCCCCGCGCCTGATACCCAACACGGAGACACCATGCCCGCCACACCCTCGGACCCGACCCCCGTCCCTTCCGCGCCCCCGGCCCCCGTGACCCTGAGGGAGGCCCTGCCCTACTGGCTCAAGCTCGGCTTCATTAGCTTCGGCGGCCCGGCCGGGCAGATCGCCATGATGCACCATGAGCTGGTGGAGAAACGGCGCTGGATCTCCGAGCACCGGTACCTCCATGCGCTGAACTACTGCATGCTCCTGCCGGGGCCCGAGGCGATCCAGCTCGCCATCTACATCAGCTGGCTGCTCCACGGGGTGCGTGGCGCGATTGTCGCCGGTGTGCTGTTCTTCCTGCCGGCCTTCGTGCTGCTGTCCCTGCTCGCGGGCGTGTACCTCGCCTTCGGCGACGTGCCGGCGGTGCAGGGGCTCTTCTACGGCATCAAGCCGGCGGTGGTCGCCGTGGTGCTGTTTGCGGCGTGGCGGATCGGCTCGCGCGTGCTCAAGAACGAAGTGCTGTTCGGCATCGCCGCGCTGGCCTTCGTCGGGATCTTCTTCTTCGGGATCGGCTTCCCGTGGATTGTGCTGACGGCGGCCATCCTCGGCGCCATCGGCGGCAAGGTCATGCCTGCCAAGTTCCGCGCCGGTGGCGGCCATGGCCCATCGAACAAGACCTACGGTCCCGCGCTGATCGACGACCACACCCCGCCGCCCGCGCACGCCAAGTTCTCCTGGCCCAAGCTCGCCCTCACGGTCGCGCTCTTCGTCGCGGTCTGGGTCCTGGCGCTGTTGGCGGTGCGTGGCGTGCCCGCGCTCTCCGATATGGGCATCTTCTTCACCAAGGCCGC
Organism: Chromatiaceae bacterium; assembly: GCA_041753195.1. Classification (GTDB taxonomy): domain Bacteria; phylum Pseudomonadota; class Gammaproteobacteria; order Chromatiales; family Chromatiaceae; genus Thiodictyon. The sequence goes on along the minus strand of JBGSUY010000046.1, from coordinate 946 downwards.
CTTCCTCACGATCGGTGGGGCCTACGCCGTCCTGCCCTATGTCTATCAGGGTGGGGTAGAGCACTTCGGCTGGCTCACCGGCCCCCAGATGATGGACGGCCTGGCGCTAGGCGAGACCACTCCCGGGCCCCTCATCATGGTCGTTACCTGGGTGGGCTATCTGGGCGGTGTCACCAAGGAGGTGCTGGCCACTCCCGTGCTGGCCGGGATCACCGGGGCCGCGGTGGCGACCTTTTTCACCTTTCTGCCTTCCTTCCTCTTCATCCTGGTAGGCGGGCCCCTGGTGGAGGCAACCCGTGGCGAGTTGCACTTCACCGCGCCGCTCACCGCCATCACGGCCGCCGTGGTCGGCGTGATCCTCAACCTCGCCGTGTTCTTCGCCTGGCACACCTTCTGGCCGATGGCAACCGACGCCGTGCCCTTCGCCGCGCCGTTCGACGGCTTCGCGGTGGCCGTCGCCATCGCCGCCTTCGTCGCCCTGTTCCGCTACAAGGTCGACATCATGAAGGTGATCGGCGCCTGCGCCCTGGTGGGGCTTGCCTACACGCTCCTGACCTAACCTCGGCGCCACAGCGTCCGCCCCATTGTCCTCCTTTCGAAACCGAGAGATATCGATGCCCTACGAACCGAAGTCCCTGTCCTGCGACCCGTCCCGGCTGAACGGCCTGTCGGAGCGCCTGATCCTCAGCCACTGGGAGAACAACTACGGCGGCGCCGTGAAGCGCCTCAACGCTATCGAGGAGCGCCTCGCCGGCCTGGATTGGGCAAGCGCCCCGGGGTTCGAGATCAACGGCTTGAAGCGCGAGGAGTCGATCGCCGCCGGGTCCATGATCCTGCACGAGGTCTATTTCGACTCCCTCGGCGGCAGCGGCGGCGACCCGACCGGCCCGCTCAAGACCGCCATCGAGCGGGACTTCGGCTCGCTCGCCGCCTGGCGCACCGAGTT
>JBGSUY010000045.1:0-3136 GCA_041753195.1 Chromatiaceae bacterium | reverse complement strand
GACGGTGAAGATGGGACCGTCCTGGCAAACGAGCGCGTAGCCACCGGGGCGATCGGTGTGCGCGAAGTTCGTCACGCAGCTCAAACAAACGCCCAGACCGCAGCCCATCCGAGCCTCGAGCGAAACCTCGCACGGGATGCGGCGAGGCGACGCGAAATCCACTACGGCCTGCATCATCCGCTCGGGGCCGCAGGTCAGAATCCTTCCGGCGGGTTCCCGCTTGATCTCCCGGGCCAGAAGATCGACGACCGTTCCCCGGAAATCCCCTCCCGGGCCCTCCACGGAGCAGATCGGCTTCATTTTGGCGGCCCGGAACTCCTTTAGGACAGCGAGCTGGGACTTCTCCTTGAAACCGAAGAGGATGCGAACCTGTTTTCGCCGGGCCGGACCCAGCTGCTTCCACCAGAGCAGAAAAGGCGCGATCCCGATTCCGCCGGCCGCGACGATCACGCGCTCTCCGGGGCGCGGAAGCGAAAACGAATTGCCGATGGGGGCGAGAATCTGCAGTTTCGAACCGCGAGCCAGCGCGGCCATTCGGCGGGTTCCCTTTCCGACCACGGCGTAGAGCACACGGATTTCGACAGCGGCGCGAACCTTCTTGAAATCGAAGAACGCCATCGGCCGGCGAAGGAGCGTTTCCCGGGAATCTCCGGCTGAGAGCATCAGGAATTGGCCTGCCGCAGGGCGCGGAAAACGGGAGGGGAGCCCCAATGTCAGCAAGGAATACCCGCGAGCGACCGGTCGGTTCTCTCGGATTCGTGCCGTCCATTCGCGAGGAGAGCGCCGTGTCATCCCTTCTTCTCCAGCAGCGCCCCCATCAAAAGGGCGTTCTCGTTGTTGTCGGCGTAGTAGCTCCGGCGCATGGTGAGTTTCACGTAGCCGAACTTGGTATAGAGCTTTTGGGCGGAGTCGTTCGACTCCCGGACTTCGAGATACGCATGGGTGCGGCCGTTCTCGAAGGCACACCGGTGGACATGCGCCAGAAGGGCGCTCCCCACGCCCTCTCGCCGGTGGTCCGGATGGACCGCAAGATTGAGAAGCTGCATTTCGTCCGCCACCTCCGAGTAGACGGCGTAGCCGACGAGCCGGTTCCCGGCCCGGGCGGCCGCGGTGGTGTAGAGGTGGTCGGCCAGAATCGTCTGAAACGACTCGCGGGACCAGGGCTGGGAGAAACAGAGGTGCTCGATCGCCAGGACGGCCTCCACGTCCGTGTTCTTGAGGGCACCGATCGTCAGCGGCGGGCGGGTCGGGGGCCGGCCAGGGGGAGGAGCAGCACGTCGGTTCGCTCCAGTTCGGTTTGCCGCCATGCCTCGAATTCCTTCCTCGACTTCTCCCGCTTCAGATCCGCCCGGACAACCTGTTCCACGCTGTCGAACGATTTCCCCAGGAAGCGGGTGTCTTTTTCTTTCTCGTAATACGCCTTTACCTCTTCGTCCACAATCTGAACACGGAGACCCAGATGCTGGTTCATGAACTGCGAGTTGCGCTGGTGGTTGATGAGCCAGAGGTCGAGCTCCTCCGGAGCGATCCGGTGGACCCGAAGGTAGGCGTTCATCGCTTCGCGGGACGGGAAGGCATTCTCCACGCGCTCCCGGAGTTCCTTCTGCTGGGCGTCGGTGACTTTGAACGTGAGGCCGGTCCCCTGGAGGTAGTTCTGGATGAGCGTCCGGTTGGCCAGCTCCCCCCGGGCCCGGGTCAGGACCCGATCCAAGGCGGGCGTGGACGGGAGCTGCGCGACCCCGAGATCGGCGGGGCCCAGGAGTCCCGGGCAGATCAGATGAACCTTCATGGAGGACCGAGGGCCGAGCGCCAAGGGCCTAGGAGGAGACCTTCGGACCACACCTTCCTCCTCGGCCCTCGGTCCTCGGCCCTTGGCCCTTGGCCCTCGTTATCCGGCCAAGGTCTCCAGTCGGATCCGCACCACCGCCCCCTGGACCGTCCCCAGGGCCTCGATCTCGGCGATGGCCTCGTTCATGCGGCCCTCGCGTACCCGGTGGGTCAGCATCACCAGGGGCACATGGGTCTCCCCCTCCCCCGGCTCCTTCTGCTGGATGGCCTCGATGCTGATGCCGTGGTCCCCCAGGATGCTGGCGATCCGCGCCATGACCCCCGGCTCGTCCAGGGCCATCAGGCGCAGGTAATAGGCCGTCTCCACCCGCTCCATGGGCAGCACCGGGGTGTCGTGCAGCTCGTCGGGCTGAAAGGCGAGATGGGGCACCCGGTTGGTGGGGTCCGTGGTCAGGGCCCGTACCAGGTCCACCAGATCCGCCACCACGGAAGACGCCGTGGGCAGGGCGCCGGCCCCGGCCCCGTAGTAGAGGGTGGGACCCACGGCGTCGCCCTTCACCAGCACCGCGTTCATCACCCCGTCCACGTTGGCGATGAGCCGCCGGTGGGGGATGAGCGTCGGGTGCACCCGCAGCTCGATGCCCTCGGCCGAGCGCCGGGCGATCCCCAGGTGCTTGATGCGATACCCCAACTCCCCCGCGTAGGCCACGTCCTGGGCCTCGATCCGCGAGATCCCCTCCGTGTAGCAGCGCTCGAATTGCAGCGGGATGCCGAAGGCGAGCGACCCCAGGATGGTGAGCTTGTGGGCGGCATCGATCCCCTCCACGTCGAAGGTCGGGTCAGCCTCCGCATAGCCCCGCTGCTGGGCCTCCTTCAGGACATCCGCGAAGTCCCTGCCCTTGTCGCGCATCTCGGTCAAGATGAAGTTGCCCGTCCCGTTGATGATGCCGGCGATCCACTCGATGTGGTTCGCGGCCAGCCCCTCCCGCAGGGCCTTGATGATGGGGATGCCGCCGGCCACCGCCGCCTCGAAGCCCACCATCACCCCCCGTTCCCGGGCGGCGGCAAAGATCTCGTTGCCGTGACGGGCGATCAGGGCCTTGTTGGCGGTGACCACGTGCTTGCCGAGCCCGATCGCCCTGAGCACCAACTCCTTGGCCGGCGAGTAGCCGCCGATCAGCTCCACAACGATCTGGATCTGCGGGTCCTCCACCACGGCCCAGGCATCGTCGCCGATCTGACCGATGCGCTCGATCCCCGTGATGGCCTCGGGCCTGTACTCCCGGGCGGCGGCCCGGGCGATCTCGATCCCCCGCCCCGCGCGCCGCTCGATCTCCCGGGCGTTGCG
>JBGSUY010000044.1:0-1908 GCA_041753195.1 Chromatiaceae bacterium | reverse complement strand
AAACTCGCTCATCAGACCACCCATACCATCCAGTGCGTGGTGGCGATCGTCTCACCCGGAGCACTTCCGCTCAATATGTTGGCGCATATTTGTTACCTGTCAGTCTAGGAAGACTGAGTAACTTGTTAGTGAACCGTTCCTTATCAGCACCTCGATCAACTCCGCTCGTATTCCATGTGAAAGGTCGTCGAAATAGACAACGGTGGTAAAAAGTCCGCTCTTTTCCTCGATGAAAGGGCAGATGTCGTAACCCCAGTCTACCGTGACCAGGGAGCCTTTCGCGTCGATGGGGTTGCCGTGATACGTCTCGGGTAAGAGATGCCGCACGGTACCCTGGTCGTCGAGTATGGCCCGCACTTGTGTCGGCTGTTCCTTGCGGACGATGGGCACGGTGAAGATGTGAGCGCCCCCTGGTTTCAGGGTCCGCGCGATCTCGGCGAATGCCTTGGCCGGATCGAACACATGCTCCATGACGTCCTGCGTCACGAAAAGGTCGAATGACTCGTCGGGGAAGGTCAGCGCTTCAAGATTCTCGCAGCGCCAGCCCGAGGCGTGGGTCGCGCCGGGCGTCACGTCGGGGAAAAAATGACTGCCGAAGTAATCGCGGCATTCTTTCTGCAATTTGATGCTCGCACCTCTCCCGCAAGGGGAGGACTCATGGATCCGGAACTCACGCCAATCAGGGAAAAAGCGCTCGATTGCCAGCATCAACGCCCTCTCCCGGGGGATGCTCTTGCAATTGGGGCAGATGAAGTGGTCACGCAACCAAGGGTGGTGGGATACGAACGTGACATTCGAGTCACAGGTGACGCAATAACCCGCGGCTGAAAGGATCGGCGGGTCGCTGGCGTCGTCGGTCTGGACACCCCGCTTCGGATGTGATTCAACGGCCGCGCTAGGGCGGCGAGTGCGCCAAAACATTGTTGACCTCTGCGGCTCCTTGTGGGAGGCGATCAGAATCTTTTCGGGAGTGCCAGATGCCAGTCGCTCACGCGCTGGAGGCGGTGTGCGACATTGAGGAGTCGGCCCTCGTCGAAATAGTTGCCGATTAGTTGGAGCCCCACCGGCATGTCGTCCGCGGGGGCGACGGGAAGCGACATGCCGGGTAGGCCGGCGAGGTTGGCGGCGATCGTGTAGATGTCGTTGAGGTACATGGCCACGGGGTCGTCCATCTTGGAACCGATGGGGAACGCGGTGGTGGGGCTGGTGGGTCCTAGGATGACGTCCACCTGCTCGAAGGCGCGCCTGAAGTCGTCCGCGATCAGGTGGCGGATCTTCTGGGCCTTCAGATAGTAGGCGTCATAATAGCCGGCGGAAAGCACGTAGGTGCCGATCATGATTCGGCGCTGGACCTCGGCCCCGAAGCCCTCGGCTCGGCTGCGCGTGTAGAGGTCTTCCAGGTCTCTGGGATTCTCGCAGCGATGGCCGTAGCGGACCCCGTCGAAACGGGCCAGGTTGGACGAGCACTCGGCCGGGGCGACCACATAATACACCGGCACCGACAGCGGGCTATTGGGTAGGCTTATCTCACGGACCTTGACGCCCAGACGCTCGTAATCCTGGATGGCCTGGTGGATGGATGCCGCCACCCTCGCGTCCAACCCCTCGCCGAAGTATTCCTTGGGCAGTCCGATGCGCAGTCCGGCCAGGTCCGCATCCAGGCCGGAGAGATAATCCGGTACGGGGGTGTCCACGCTGGTGGAATCCCGGGGGTCGAAGCCGGCCATGGTCTGGAGCATGAGGGCGGCGTCCGCGGCGGAGCGTGCGATGGGCCCCGCCTGGTCCAGGCTGGAGGCGAAGGCGATCATGCCCCAGCGTGAGCAGCGACCGTAGGTGGGCTTGATGCCGGTGACGCCACAGAGTGCCGCCGGCTGGCGGATGGAGCCGCCGGTATCGGTGCCGGTGGCG
>JBGSUY010000043.1:0-20680 GCA_041753195.1 Chromatiaceae bacterium | reverse complement strand
GGCGGTGATCGAGGCGGCCGCCCGCTACGGCCGTTTCTTCCCCATGATGATGACCTCCGCCGGCTCCGCTAAGCCCGCACGCGTGGTGGTGCTGGGGGCGGGGGTGGCGGGGCTCCAGGCCATCGCCACGGCGCGCCGCCTGGGTGCCGATGTGTACGGTTACGACGTGCGCCCGGAGACCCGGGAGCAGATCCTGTCCCTCGGGGCCAAGCCCATCGACCTGGACCTCGGCGAGAGCGGGGCGGGAGAGGGGGGCTATGCCCGGGAGCTCTCGGCGGAGGCCAAGGGCCGCCAACAGGCCGCCCTGGCGGACGAGCTCGCCAAGGCCCACGTGATCATCACCACCGCCCTGATCCCCTGCCGACCGGCACCGGTCCTGGTGACCGAGGCGGTGGTCCAGCGTCTGCGACCCGGTTCGGTGATCGTGGATCTGGCCGCTGCCAACGGGGGCAACTGCCCGCTGACGGTTCCGGATCATGTGGTGGAGCGCCACGGGGTCGTCCTGGTTGGGCACACCAATTACCCCTCGATGGTGGCGGCGGACGCGAGCGCCTTCTACGCTAGAAACCTGGCCAACCTGATCGATATCTCGTTCGATTACGGTGCGGATGGCCCTGTGCTCAAGGATCTGGCCGAGGACGACATTACCAAGGCCATGCTGGTGTCCTAGGCCGTTATCGAGTGGTCAGCAGCTGGCCAGACCGCCAGGATCAGCCGAACCGGGACCCCACCCTAGGAGTAGAGACCATGACCCTATCGCTGGTGGCACTCTATGTCTTCGTTCTAGCCTGCTTCATTGGCTATTACGTCGTCTGGGGCGTCACGCCCTCGCTGCATACACCCCTGGTGGCCCTGACCAATGCCATTTCCGGCATCGTGATCGTGGGGGCCCTCCTGGTGGCCGGGGCGGAGCAGGCGGGGACCGCTACCGAGCTGATCGGATTCGTCGCGGTGCTGCTGGCCTCCATCAACGTCTTCGGCGGCTTCCTGGTCACCCACCGCATGCTCTCCATGTTCAAGAAAAAACCCAAGGCGTAGGCGCGTCGCCCCGGCGCGACCTCCAGTCGCGGCAGCACCATCCGTCTCCCTGCCGCGGCGCCCTCACCCTGAAGACAAGGATCCCCGATGACTCTCTCGGCTAACGCCCAGGCCCTGGCCTATCTGGTCTCCGCCGTCCTGTTCATCCTGGCCCTGAAGGGCTTGACCCACCCTGCCTCGGCGCGCCGAGGCAACCTCCACGGGATGATCGGGATGGCGATCGCCGTGGCCGCGACCCTGCTTGGGGACGAGGTGCGCTCCTACGGATTCATCGTGGCCGGGGTCGCTGCGGGCGCGGTGATTGGCACCATCGTCGCCCTACGCATCCAGATGACCGCCATGCCCCAACTCGTGGCGGCCCTGCACAGCTTCGTGGGCCTGGCAGCGGTCCTGGTGGCCATCGGCACCTTCATGAACTCTGCCGCCCCGGGGGCGGTAATGATGGCTGAGCTCTCGGCGGGGATCGTCATCGGCGCCATCACCTTCACCGGCTCCGTCATCGCCTTTGGCAAGCTCCAGGGGCTGATCAGCGGCAAGCCAGTCAAGTTCGCGGGACAGCACGCTTTGAACGCGGCCCTCGGGGTCGCCACCCTGGGGCTGGCGGTGCACTTCGCCCTGACCGGCAGCGTCGTCTCCCTGGGCCTGATGACCCTGATCGCCCTGGGCCTTGGGGTGACCTTGATCATCCCCATCGGCGGGGCGGACATGCCGGTGATCATCTCCATGCTGAACAGTTACTCGGGCTGGGCGGCGGCGGCCACAGGCTTCACCCTGCACAACAACCTGCTGATCATCGTGGGTGCCCTGGTGGGCTTCTCTGGCGCCATCCTCTCCTACATCATGTGCCGGGCGATGAATCGCTCGATCATCAATGTGGTGTTTGGCGGCTTCGGCTCTGGGGACGAGCATGGCGGCAGCGCGGGGGCCCAGGCGGCCCAGCAGGGGGTCAAGTCCGCCTCGGTGGAGGATGCGGTCTACTGGATGGAGGACGCGGGCAAGGTGATCATAGTCCCGGGCTACGGGATGGCCGTGGCCCAGGCCCAGCATGCACTCAAGGATTTGATGGGCCTACTGGAGTCCCGCGGGGTGGAGGTGAAGTTTGCCGTCCATCCGGTGGCCGGGCGGATGCCGGGGCACATGAACGTGCTGCTTGCCGAGGCGGATATCCCCTACGATCACGTTTACGAGATGGACGAGATCAACCCCGAGTTCCAGACTGCGGACGTGGCCCTGGTTGTGGGGGCCAACGACGTGGTGAATCCCGCCGCCCGGGAGGATAAGTCGAGCCCCATCTACGGCATGCCGATCCTGGAGGCTGGCAAGGCGCGCCAGGTCTATTTTCTCAAACGTTCCATGCGCCCGGGCTACTCGGGGGTCGACAACCTGCTCTTCTACCAGGACAACACCTCCCTGGTGTTCGGCGATGCCAAGACCACCATCGAGGGCATGGTGAACGCGTTGAAGGGGACCGGGCATTGAGCGAGGGGCCTGCCTCGCGGGGAACTCCCGGGGGTCAGGGCGCCTTGGTGGCCATCGTCGCGGTGCTGATTGGGGCCCTGCTTGGCGGTATTGGCGGCTTTGCCGCCGGTCTGCTCGCCTTTCCCAGTCTGTTTCCGGCGGTTCCCGTGGCTGAGGTGTTGGAGGGGCCCGAGATGGGACCCCTGCGGGCCAGCGGGCGCTTCCGTCAGGCGGATCCAGGGGATCGCTCCCACTGGGGGAGCGGAAGCGTCAACGTCTACGACGGCGCACTGGAGTTGGGGGACGATTTCGAGGTGGAGCCGGGACCCAAGTACCACGTCTACCTGGTGCCCAGGCGGCAGCGCGCTGAAGAGGCCCGCGTGGAGGATAGCCTGTTCGTGGACCTGGGACCGCTGAAGGCATTCAGTGGTCGTCAGCGCTACCCGATCCCGTTGGGTGTCCGGCTGGAGGATTACCGCGCCGTAGTGATCTGGTGCGAGCAGTTCAACTCCCTGATCTCGCCCGCGGAGTTGCAGGCGATGCCACCGGCGGGAGAGGTCCCCGGGCAGAACGCGTCGGGAGCCGCGCGCCCCCCGTCCTGACCAGGCCTCGGGCCTACGGCGACTTCTGTCAAATCATGCACCATCTCGCTGGTCTTTTCGCCCGCCTTCGGCGTCGCGCCGACCGTCACATAGTCCGACTAGGCTCCTATCGGCGCTCCTTGACGGCAGACGAAAATCCTTCGCGAGCTGGTACATGATTCTCCGGAAATCGCTTAAGCCCCCAGGGAGGCCTCCGCGATGCGTGCCTCCGCGTCCTTGTCCCGCTCGATCAGGGCATAGGCCGAGTGGTTGTGGATGGACTCAAAGTTCTCCGCCTCCACCACATAGGCGGCCACCCGCTCGTCGTCGTTCAACCGCTTGGCCACGTCTCGCACCAGGTCCTCCACGAACTTGGGGTTGTCGTAGGCCCGCTCGGTGACGTATTTCTCGTCCGGCCGCTTGAGGAGTCCATAGAGCTCCGAGGAGGCCTCCCGCTCGACCAGTTCGATCAGCTCCTCGATCCACATGAAGCCGCGGGTGCGCACCTGCACCGTCACGTGGGAGCGCTGATTGTGGGCCCCGTAGGCCGAGATCTCCTTGGAGCACGGGCATAGACTGGTGACCGGAACGACCACCTTGATGTCCAGGCAAGGGTGGCCGTTGCGGATCTCCCCGATAAAGGTCACCTCGTAGTCGAGCAGGCTCTCGACCCCGGTGACTGGGGCCCGCTTGCTCACGAAGAAGGGAAAGCGCATCTCGATGTGGCCGGCCTCTGACTCCAGGCGGCGGGACATCTCCGAGAGCATCTCCTTGAAGGACCCCACGGAGAGCTCCCGCTCCTGGTGGTTCAGGATCTGAACGAAGCGCGACATGTGCGTCCCCTTGAAGTTGTGGGGCAGGTAGACGTACATGTTGAAGGTCGCGATCGTGTGCTGCTCCACGCCGCCTCGATCCTTCACCCGCACGGGATGGCGGATATCCTTGATCCCCACCTTGTCGATCGCGATGCGGCGGGTATCCGCGCTGCCCTGGACATCGGCGATGCTGGTAACGGTGCAGCAGTTGGCTTCGAGCGCGTGCTCCATGGACCGGCTCCTCGGGGGCGTTTCGATCTCGACTCTCGCCAATCTGGTGTCCAGCGGCGACAAGACAACCGCGCCGGGTGACGGACGTTGCTGATCGGTATCTAGCGAATCCCTAATTATCTGCCCTGGCCCCGGGCGAAGCAAACGAAACGGATGGGGTAACAGGGAGTGGCGGCCCAGTGTCTAGGCGGTACGCCCCACCAGGGCCCGTGCGATCCAGCGCAGGGGGTCGGCCCGCTCGTTGAACACCGCGAGGGCGGAGAGGGCGTCGCCGATTAGGTTGGCGGCGAGCTCCTTGGCCTCGGCGAGCCCGACGATCGAGGGGTAGGTGGCCTTGTCCAGCACCTGATCCCGTCCCGCGGTCTTGCCCAGGGTGGCGCTGTCGCCCTCCACGTCGAGGACGTCGTCCTGGATCTGAAAGGCGAGGCCCAAGCACTTGGCATAGCGGTCCAGGCGCTCGGCCAGCTCCGCGTCCACGGGGCCGTCCGCGAGGATGGCCATGCGAACCGCCGCGCGGATCAGAGCCCCGGTTTTGTGGATGTGGATATGTTCCAGCAGCGCCCGGTCCAGATGCTGGCCCTCGGCGGCCAGATCCAAGGCCTGGCCTCCTGCCATGCCGCGGGAGCCGCTGGCCCGCGCCAGGTTTTCCACCATGGCGACCCGGGTGGCCGGTGTTAGGTCTCTGGTCTCGGCGAGGGTCTGGAAGGCGAGACTCTGGAGGGCGTCGCCGGCCAGGATGGCGGTCGCCTCGTCGAAGGCCCGGTGGCAGGTGGGTCGGCCCCGGCGCAGGTCATCGTCGTCCATGGCCGGCAGATCGTCATGGATGAGCGAATAGGCGTGGATCAGCTCCACCGCCACCGCTGGGCGGTCCAGCAGGGCGGGGGAAATCCCCAATGCCTCGCCGGCCCCGTAGCAGAGCAGCGGACGGATGCGCTTGCCCGGCCCCAGCGCGGCGTAGCGCATCGCCTGGTGGAGACGGGCGGGCTCAATCTCCGCGGCCGGGAGTATCGCGTCGAGGGTGGACTCGCAGCGGGCACGGCAGCGCGACCGGAAGGCGTCCAAGGCCCCTTCAGTCAACGGGGCTCACCAGCTGAAGCGGGGAAGGGCTCCGGCTCGGCATGGTCCCGTGACTCGGTGAGGATGCGTACCCGCTGCTCCGCCGCCTCCAGGGCCTTCTGACAGGTGCGGGTGAGGGCCACGCCGTGCTCGAAGGCACTCAGGGATTGCTCCAGGGTCATGTCGCCCCGTTCCAGGGCGTCGACGATTGCCTCAAGCTCATTGAGGGACTGCTCAAAGGACGGTGGGGTTGTCGTCTGGGTTGGTTTTGGAGATCGGGTCATGGGTTTGCATCAGGCTTTGCCGCTACGGTAGCGTACCCTGGTTTAATCGGTCAAACCCCGGGGGCCGGCCAGGGCGCCGGCGCCGGGCCGCCCCCTTGAGGAGTCTTCGAATCGCCCATGACAGGCAACTACGATGCCTCTGCCATCGAGGTCCTGAGCGGCCTCGACCCCGTGCGCAAGCGCCCGGGCATGTACACCGACACCAGCCGCCCCAACCATCTGGCCCAGGAGGTGATCGACAACAGCGTGGACGAGGCCCTGGCGGGCCACGCCCGTACCATCGGGGTGACGCTCTTCGCCGACGGATCCCTCGAGGTCAGCGACGATGGCCGCGGCATGCCGGTGGACATCCACCCGGAGCAAAGGATGCCCGGCGTCGAGGTGGTCCTCACCAAGCTCCACGCCGGGGGCAAGTTCGGTGGCGGCAGCTACGGCTTCTCGGGCGGGCTCCATGGGGTCGGCGTTTCGGTGGTGAACGCGCTCTCCAAGCACCTGGAGGTGTGGGTACGCCGGGGCGGGCGCGAGTACAACATGGCCTTCGCCCACGGGGACAAGGTGAGCGAGCTGGAGGAGGTGGGCACTGTCGCCCGCGGCCGCTCTGGCACCCGGCTGCGCTTCTGGCCGGACCCCAAGTATTTCGACAGTCCCCGTTTCGCCAGCCGGCCCCTGATCCACCTACTCCAGGCCAAGGCGGTGCTGTGCCCGGGGCTCACCGTCCGCTTTCGGGACGAGACGAGCGGCGAGCAGCAGGAGTGGTGCTACGAGGACGGTCTCAAGGCGTATCTCGTCCAGACCCTGGGGGGTATCGAGACGGTCCCCGCGGAGCCCTTCATCGGCGACATGGAGGGCAAGAGCGAGGCCGCGAGCTGGGCCCTGGCCTGGCTCCCGGAGGGGGGCGAGCCGGTGGCCGAGAGCTACGTGAACCTGATCCCGACGGTTCAGGGGGGGACCCACGTCAATGGGCTGCGCAGCGGGCTGACGGAGGCGGTGCGGGAGTTCTGCGAGTTCCGGAATCTCCTGCCCAGGGGGGTCAAGCTGGCCCCGGAGGACGTCTGGGCAAGGCTCGCCTATATCCTGTCGGTCAAGCTGATCGACCCCCAGTTCTCCGGTCAGACCAAGGAGCGCCTGTCCTCGCGGGAATGCGCCGCCTTCGTCTCGGGGGTGGTCAAGGACGCCTTCAGCCTGTGGCTCAACCAACACGTGGCGGAGGGAGAACGCATCGCCGAGCTGGCCATCGGGGCCGCTCAGGCGAGGCTCAAGGCGGGGCGCATCGTCACCCGCAAGAAGGTGACCCAGGGCCCAGCCCTGCCGGGAAAGCTCGCGGACTGCACCTCCACCGACCCAGAGCGCAGCGAGCTCTTCCTGGTGGAGGGGGACTCCGCCGGCGGCTCGGCCAAGCAGGCCCGGGACCGGGAGTTCCAGGCCATCCTGCCCCTGCGGGGCAAGATCCTGAACACCTGGGAGGTGGAGCCCACCGAGGTCCTGGCCTCCCAGGAGGTCCACGACATCGCGGTGGCCATCGGGGTGGACCCGGGGTTGGACGACCTCTCCCGGCTGCGCTTCGGCAAGATCTGCATCCTGGCGGACGCGGATTCCGACGGCTCCCATATCGCGACCCTGCTGTGCGCGCTCTTCTTCCGACACTTTCGGAGCTTGGTGGCGCAGGGGCACGTCTACGTGGCCATGCCGCCCCTCTATCGCATCGACGTGGGCAAGCAGGTCTTCTATGCCCTGGACGACAGCGAGCGCAAGGGCATCCTCGACCGCATCGACGCCGAGCGCATCAGGGGCAAGGTCAACGTGCAGCGCTTCAAGGGCCTGGGTGAGATGAATCCGGTCCAGTTGCGCGAGACCACCATTCACCCGGATACCCGCCGCCTGGTGCAGCTCACCGTTGAAGCGGAGGACGAAAGCAACAACCTGCTGGACATGCTACTCGCCAAGAAGCGCGCCGCGGACCGGCGCGGCTGGCTCCAGGAGCGTGGCCATCTGGCTGAGATTTGAATCCGGCCCTCTGCCCTGGCCCCCAGGAGGACTCGATGCATCCATTCCGCTACGCCCATGCCGCGGGGGAGGATTGGCGATCCATCGCCGCGGCCTGCCTGGAACAGATCAGGCCGGTCCCGCCGGGGTCCAACCTGGGCTTACTCTATGTCACCGACCCCTTGGCCGAGGACCTGGGGGAGCTGCTGGACCACCTGGTCCGGTCCACCGGAGTCCCCGAATGGGTCGGCGCTGTCGGCATGGGTGTCTGCGCAACCGGGACCGAATACTATGAGGCGCCCGCCGCCGCCCTGATGCTGGCGGAGCTCCCGCCCGGGGGCTTCCAGGTCTTCCCCACGGTGGTCAAAGACCTGGATGCCTTCGACGCGCGCTATACGGACTGGATCGCCACCCACAGCCCCATGCTCGGCCTGGTCCACGGTGATCCGGTCAACCCGCTCACCGAGGCCCTGGTGAAGCAGCTCGCCCGGCGGACCGCCTCGGGCTTTCTGGTGGGTGGGCTCGCGAACTCACAGGGCAATGCCTACACCATCGCCAACGGCGTGGGCCAGGGGGGGGTCTCCGGCGTCCTGTTCGGCGAGGAGGTGGGTGTCATCACCCGACTCAGCCAGGGCTGCTCACCCATCGGGCCCCACCGTAGGGTTACCGACGCGCGGCGCAACATCCTGATTACCCTGGACGGCCAGCCCGCCCTGGAGGTGCTCAAGACCGACATTGGCGAGATCCTGGCCCGGGATCTCATGCGCATCGGCGGTTACATCTTCGTGGGCCTGCCCATCCCAGGCTCCGACACCGGCGACTATCTGGTGCGCAACCTGGTGGGGATCGATCCCAACGAGGGCCTGGTGGCGGTGGGTGACCTGGTGGAGCCGGGCCGCGAGCTGATGTTCTGCCGGCGCGATGCCGCCACCGCCCGGGAGGACCTGGATCGGATGCTCCTCGCCCTCAAGGGCCGCCTGTCTGCCCCGCCTCGGGGTGGCATCTATTGCTCCTGCCTGGGGCGCGGGGCCAACCTGTTCGGCCCGGACTCCGCGGAGCTCAAGCAGATCCGCGACACCCTGGGGGACTTCCCCCTCGTAGGCTTCTATGCCAATGGTGAGGTCTCCCAGGATCGGCTCTACGGCTACACCGGCGTCCTGACCTTGTTCACCTGAACGCGTCGGAGCAGCGCGCCGCCGCGATGCCCCGCCCAACCGACTGCGACCCATGAACGCGGAGCGCCTGCGCGCGGTCTTTGATGCCCTCCTTGACGCCTACGGCCCCCAGCATTGGTGGCCGGCCGAGACCCCCTTCGAGGTCATGGTCGGCGCCGTTCTCACCCAGAATACGGCCTGGACCAATGTCGAGCGGGTCCTGGGGCGGCTCTGCGCGCGCATCCAGCTGGACGCGCAGGCCATCCTGGATCTGCCGCTGGATGAGCTGGCCTTGTTACTCCAGCCCTCCGGTTATTTCAACGTCAAGGCCCGGCGTCTGCGCGCCTTTTGCGAAGGTTTCGTCGCCGAGGGCGGCATGGATCGGCTCGCCGCCCTGGAGACCGGCGAGCTGCGCCGCCGGCTCCTCGCCATTGCGGGGGTCGGCCCTGAGACCGCGGACGACGTGTTGCTTTATGCCTTCGGCCGCCCGGTCTTCGTGGTGGATGCCTACACGCGGCGGATCTTTACCCGTTTGGGCCTGCTCGCCGGCAACGAGCGATACGAGACCATCCGAGCCGCCTTCGAGTCCACCCTGGGCCCGGACGTGCCCCTCTACAACGAGTACCATGCACTCATCGTGCGCCACGGCAAGGAGGTCTGCCGCACCCGGCCCCGCTGTGCCGACTGTCGCCTCCTGCGCCAGTGCCCAGCATCAGGCGCGGGTCGGTCAGGCTTGAGTCCGACAAAGGTAGTCGGGCTTGAGCCCGACCGCGACGGAGGGGCATGACTGAAGGGTCCCAGTCGGACTGATGAAGTCCGACCTACGGCAATGGCAACCGATACAGAGACTGAGGCCGCGCACCAAGCCCCGATGCGGTATCCGCTACTCCTTCATCATCAGGTGGAGCCCTTCCTGGTCGCGGGGGAGGGCTGCGTCCGGGTACAGCTCTGGCTGCGCTCCAGTGAGGACCCGACCGTTGTCTATCTGCGCTTGGAGCCGGACAACGAGGAGCGGCTGGTGCCGATGGATCGGGCCGCGGACTCGCGGTCCTGGCGGGTCTACCTGGCGGAGCTCTCACCCAACCCGGCGGAATCGCTCAGCGTCTATGCCTTTAAGGTCCTGTGGTCGGACCATCAATGCTGGTTGGACGCCGCAGGTCAGTCGCCACGCCTGCCCCTGCGGGAGCGCTTCTTCCGCTGGCGCTTCGGCGAGTCCCCGCCCGGCTGGGTCCCGGACCAGGTCTTCTACCAGATCTTCCCGGAGCGGTTCCGGGCCAGCGGTGAGTCGCCGCCCCACCCGCGGTTGGGGCAGGAGATCCGCCGCGGCGAGGGTCCCATCCGGGCCAAGCCCTGGGGCGCACCCATCGACCCCAGGCACCCCAACACGGAGCTCTACGGCGGCGATCTGATCGGGGTGCGCCAGGCCTTGGACTACCTCCAGGACCTCGGCGTCACCGCGCTCTATCTGAATCCGATCTTCACCTCCCCGAGCGTCCACAAATACGACACCGAGGACTTCGAGCACGTGGACCCCCACCTGGGTGGGGACCAGGCCCTGGCCGACCTGCGGGCGGAGACCCGGCGGCGGGGCATGCGCTTTCTGCTGGACGCCGTCTTCAACCACACCTCGGACACCCACCCCTGGTTCAACCGCTGGGGGAGCCATCCGGAGGACGGGGCCTACCAGGGGGAGCACGCCCCCTATCGGTCGGCCTATACCTTTTCTGATCCCAAGGATCCGGAGAGCTATTTCTGCTGGCAGGGGTCGAAGGTGCTCCCCGTGCTGGACTTCGCCAACCCCCTGGTTCAGGACTACTTCGTTCGCGCGCCCGATGCCATTGCCCGGCGCTGGCTGCGCCCGCCCTACGCCGCGGACGGCTGGCGCATCGACGTGGCCCACATGATGGGGGAGGGGACCGGGGCGCGGAACAATGCCCGGGTTCTGCACGACCTGCGCCGGGCGGTCAAGGAGGAGAACCCGGATGCCTATGTGGTGGGCGAGCACTTCTCCGAGGCCACTCGCTGGCTCCAGGGGGACCTGGAGGATGGGGCCATGAACTACTACGGCTTCACGCACCCGGTGCGGGCCTTCCTGGCGGGCCAGGACATCAAGTACCACCCGGTCCGCATCGATGCCGCCGAGCTGGACGCCTGGCTCACCGATGCCCGCTCCCGCATCCCCTACGCCAACCAGCTCTGCCAGCTCAATCTGCTGGGCTCCCACGACACCGCCCGCTTCCTGAACCTGGTCAAGGGGGACCGGGACCTGATGGGCCTGGCCCTGCTGCTTCTATTCACCTATCCGGGCGTGCCTTGCATCTACTACGGGGACGAGATCGGCATGACCGGGGCCAATGACCCCCACAACCGGGCCTGCTTCGACTGGGACCCCGCCCACTGGGATGAGGGGCTGCGCACCCAGATCCAGCGCCTGGCGGGGCTCCGCCGGGCCCACCCCGCCCTGCGCCGGGGCGCCTACCAGACCCTGTTGGCCGAGGGTGACTGCCTCGCCTTCGCCCGCTTCGACGAGGACGAGCTGCTTATTCTGGCAGTGAATCGGTCAGATCGGTCCGTCTGGGGGTTGAGGATGGATCTTCACGTCCTTCCTTGGCTCCCCCTTTCCCTGATTCAGCCACTCGGCAGGGGTGGCTTCAACCTGGTGGAGGGCAAGCTCGTCCTCGATCTCCCATCGAAAGGGGCCATCTGCCTCCATGCCAAGCGACAACAGGCCCTCGTGGGCCGCTAGTCCTCACAGGGGTCCCAGTCGCATGCGGCCGCGCAGCGGCCTGGGCCGGCGACATCTCGTCGGCCGCGGCGGGGCGCTGGTTGCGCCCATCCTCGCTCAATGGAGGGAGGCAAGTCCACTGCGCACTCATAAGAGGCCCTTGAGGCGGAGGAGACCAATGGTCGCCACCGTGGTCGCGTCGACTATCACCCCGGCCCGCACCATCGCGTCCACCTCGGCAATGGAATAGGATCTGGACACGAGGCCTTGTTCCTCGGGCTCTCGGTCGGATTGCCGCTGCTGGAGACCCGTCGCCAAGAAGATCTCATAGACCTGGTTGCAGAAACCATAGGCGAGGAACAGACGACCGACCTGGGTCATTGACTTCGCCACGACCCCAGTCTCCTCTCGAAGCTCGGCTCTCGCCAGTGTCTCCTGGTCAAGGTCAGTTGACTCCCAGGAGCCCTGCGGTAGCTCCCAAAATCGGGCCCCGACCGGGTATCGGTACTGCTCCACCATCATGATCTGATCATCCTGAACGGCGGCGATGACGGCGAAGCTGCCCTTTTCCACCACGCCATAGATACCAGGGGAGCCATCGGCACGGCGTATCCGGTCTTCCCTTACCGTCATCCAGCGGTTCCTATAGACCACCCGGCTGTCGATGGTCTCGATCTCTGGCACCCTTTGCTTGCGCGGATCTTCAAGCATGGAGATGGTTGGCCCAGGTTCACCAACTGCCTCGGTAACGTCATGCGCGTGTCGAGCAACGCTGTGTACGCGCGCCCCCGCTTCGAACAAGCAGGGTCAGCGGTTTGCGCCGGAGGGCTCTAGGTAATTTTCTGTCAAGGGCGTAAGAATACTCGCGAAGTCCGCCGGCCTCAGGTACTGGATGACCACCTTGCCTTTGGGGTCCCGGGCGATATCGATGCCCCGCTCGGGATAGAGCCAGTGGACTATGCCCGTCTCTGGCTCGGCGCGGCGCTCCGCCGGGGTGCCGAAGCGTTTCTCGATCAAGGGTTCGTCCAGCCGCGCCTGGGGCAGGTAGGTGATGGCGCGGATAGGGCGGGGCAGCAGGGCCTCCACGTCCACCGGGTCCAGTTTGACCTTCTTGGATCCGCTGCCGAGCTGACTGATGCGCAGCCCCCGCTCGTACATAGCCCCCAGGGTCTCCTGGTCGACGTCGACAGTGACCACGAAGTCCGCCCGGAGGCTCTGGAGATAGACCTGCTCGAAGTAGACCTCGACCCCGTAGCGCTCCGTCCGACCGGGGGTCTCGAAGAGGTTGATCGTGCCCTCCTGGCCGAATAGCTCCCGCACCTCCTTCAGGCTGGTCTCGCCCAGGGTGAAACCGAACACCTGGGTCTGGCCGGCTGCGCTGGTGGTGGTGCGCCAGGGCAGCCGCACCTGGCCGTCGTCGATGGTCGGGGGGATCAGCAGCAGCACGGCGAAGAACCCGAGCAGGGCGGAGCCGAGGATGGTGAGTACGATCTTGCGGTCCATGGGCTTTTGGGGCTACGGCTTGACCGGGACGGCGGGCGTCAGGGGCAGCAGGGCCGCGGCCACCCGGCGTCCCTCGGCCATCAGGATGTTATAGGTGCGGCAGGCGGCGCCGGTGTCCATGATCTCGAAGCCGATGCGGAGCTCCAGGACGCACAAGTAGACCGAGGGTTCCGGGAAGACCTGGACGGCGCCGGTGCCGAGGACGATCAGTTCGGGTTTCAGGTCGATCAAGGGGCCAAGGTGGCCGGCGTCGAGGCCAGAGGGATCGGCGGGGCCCCAGCCCTCGATCAGGCGCTCGGGGGTCAGGATGAGGCCGCTGGTGAGGGTGCGCCCGGCCACCCGGATGCCCTCGCGGCCATAGGCCTCGATGCGGTAGCCGCCGCTGTCTGCCTCCGCGAATCGCATGAAGGCAAGATACCGGATGGTCCCCAGGGCCACAAGGCATCCAGGGGAGGCAGCACACCGCGAACGGGAGGCAGCTCGACCTGGCATCGCCACCGCGTCGCCGTGCGACCTGTTACGCCCTGGCCCGGGCAGGGGGAGGTCGGGGGTGGGGGTTGAAGGCCCCCCGGCGCGGATGTTGCCGTCACGGGGTGAAATCCAGTCGGTAGGAATCGGGCAGGGACGCTGGGCCCACGCGGGGGCTCTGCTAGAATCGCGCCTTGGACCATAGCCCCGCATCCCGGCCAGCAACCATGACCGTCCGTACCCGTTTCGCCCCGTCCCCAACGGGCTATCTGCACGTGGGAGGGGCCCGCACGGCCCTTTTTTGCTACCTCCATGCCCGCAAGCACGGGGGGCGGTTCATCCTGCGCATCGAGGACACGGACCTGGAGCGCTCCACCGCGGAGTCGGTGAACGCCATCCTGGAGGGCATGACCTGGCTGGGCCTGGACTACGATGAGGGGCCTTTCTACCAGACCGAGCGCTTCGACCGCTACAACGCGGTGATCGACGAGCTCCTGGGCCGCGGGCTCGCTTACCGCTGCGACTGCCCCAGGGAGCGCCTGGAGCGGCTCCGGGAGGAGCAGATGGCGCAAAAGATCAAGCCGCGCTACGACGGCCATTGTCGCCACCGCCACATCGACCCCTCCACGCCCCACGTCATCCGTTTCAGGAATCCGGATGATGGGGACGTGGTGGTGGAGGACCTCATCCGGGGCCGCATGGTCTTCAGCAACACCGAGCTGGACGACCTCATCATCCGGCGCAGCGATGGCTCGCCCACCTACAATCTGACGGTGGTGGTGGACGACGCGGACATGGCCATCAGCCACGTCATCCGCGGGGACGACCACATTAACAACACCCCGCGCCAGGTCAACATCCTGCGCGCCCTGGGGCATCAGCCCCCCCAGTATGCCCATGTTCCCATGATCCTTGGGGACGACGGCTCGCGGCTCTCCAAGCGGCACGGGGCGGTGAGCGTGATCTCTTACCGGGATGCCGGCTATCTCCCCGAGGCCCTGCTCAACTATCTGGTGCGCCTGGGCTGGTCCCACGGGGACCAGGAGATCTTCTCCCTGGAGGAATTGATCCGGCTGTTCGACATCGCCGCAGTCAACAAGGCCGCCTCCAGCTTCAACACGGACAAGCTGGATTGGCTGAACCAGCATTACATCGCGAACGGGGACCGGGCCCACATCGCCCGGTTGCTCAGCCCTCATCTGGGGCGGCTGGGCATAGACCCCTCGCAAGGACCGGATCTGACCCTGGTAGTCCAGGCCCAGGCGGCACGGGCCAAGACCCTGGCGGAGCTGGCCGCCATCAGCGCCTTCTGCTACCAGGACTTCGCGGAGTACGAGCCCGAGGCCGCCAAGAAACACCTGCGTCCGGTGGCCCGGGAGCCCCTGACGCGACTCAAGGCCGCGTTCGAGCTCCTGGCCCTGGAGGACTGGACCCCCGAGGCCCTGCACCGGGTGGTCGAGCGGGTGGCGGAGGACCTGGGGGAGAAGCTGGGCAAGGTGGCCCAGCCCCTGCGGGTGGCCATCGTGGGGCGCGCCGCCTCGCCCGGCATCGACCTCACCCTGCAACTGGTGGGCAAGGAGGCGACCTTGCGGCGTATCGAGCGGGCACTTGGCCACATTGCCGAGCGAGAAGGGCAAGGCTAGCCGCCGACGCTCCGGCGGCGTGCCTTGGGACCGCCGGCGTCCCGCCGGCCCGCCGCCGCCCCAAGTTCATTCAGTGCCGCTTCGGCGGCATCAGGTCGGTGATGGAGCCGTGGGCCATCTCGGCGGCCATGCCGACGGACTCACTTAAAGTCGGGTGGGGGTGGATGCTGAGCCCGATGTCCTCATAGTCGGCCCCCATCTCCAGGGCCAGGACCGTCTCGGCGATCAGCTCACCCGCGTTGACCCCCACGATCCCGGCCCCCAGGATGCGGTGGGTATCCGGGTCGAACAGGAGCTTGGTCAGCCCCTCGTCCCGATGAATACCGAGGGCCCGGCCGCTCGCCGCCCAGGGGAAGACCCCCTTCTGGTAGGGGATGCCCTGGCGCTTGGCCTGCGTCTCGGTGAGCCCCATCCAGGCCACCTCCGGGTCCGTGTAGGCCACCGAGGGGATGGTCAGCGGATCGAAGAGCGCGGGCAGTCCGGCGATCACCTCGGCGGCGGTCTTGGCCTCGTGGGTGGCCTTGTGGGCCAGCATGGGGTTGCCGACCACGTCGCCGATGGCGAAGATACTTGGCACGTTGGTGCGCAGGTGCTTGTCCACCGGGATGAAACCGCGCTCATCGACGTTGACCCCGGCGGCCTCCGCATTAATCAGCTTGCCATTGGGACGCCGACCCACCGCAACCAGCACCTTGTCGTAGGTGGCCTGCCCGGGGTGCTTGCCGTCGAAGACCACCTTGATGCCCTCGGAGCCGGCGCTCATGCTGGCCACCTTGGTCTCGAGCAGGATGCGCTCGTAGCGCTTCTTGATGACCTTCTCGAAGGCGCGCACCAGGTCCGGGTCGCAGCCAGGCATGAGCTGGTCCTGGAGCTCGACTACCTCGATCCTGGACCCGAGGGCGCTATAAACGCTCGCCATCTCGAGCCCGATGATGCCGCCGCCGACGATCAGGAGACTGCCCGGGATGTCGCGGATCTCCAGGGCGTCGGTAGAGTCCATCACCCGCGGGTCGTCGTTCGGGAAGCCCGGGATCTTCAGGGGGCTCGACCCACAGGCGATGATGCAGTGATCGAAGGTGACCGTCACCTTGCCTTCCCGGGTCTCGACGCCGACCCGGTTCGGGGACTCGAAGCGCCCCGTGCCGGTGAGCACCTGCACCTTGCGCTGTTTGGCGAGTGCCGACAGACCCCCGGTGAGCCGGGCCACCACCTTGTCCTTGCCGGAGCGCATCTGGTCCAGGTCGATGGTGGGCGGGGCGAAGGTCACCCCCATCTCCCCCATCTGCTTGGCCTCCTCGATGATGGCGGCGGCGTGCAGCAGGGCCTTGGAGGGGATGCAGCCCACGTTGAGGCAGACGCCCCCGAGGGCCGAATAGCGCTCGATCAACACGACCCGCTTGCCCAGGTCGGCGGCGCGGAAGGCCGCGGTGTAACCGCCGGGTCCGGCGCCGAGCACCACCACCTCCGCGCTGATGTCTTGGGTCTGGGCTGGGCTCATCTCGCTCATGATCTGTGCTGGGCTCCGCTGCTGGGGGTGGGCCTGGGCCGCGCTCGCCCCCTATCCTAGCCCATGGGCAGGGGAATGGGGCCATCCGCCGAAGGCCTGGATTATGCCAGCCCGGGTGCTTCTGCGGGCGTGCGGAGCGGCACCTGGATGGATCGGGTCCGCGGCTCAGGGGGCGAGGGGACGGGTCCCAAGGATGATGCCCCGGGCCCGCAGGTCGTCGAGCAACCCGGCGCCGAAGGCGACAACCTGCCCGGGATCGGGATGCTGGAGCTCCGCCGCGATCCGCTCCAGCTGCTCGCGACCGGACCTGTCCACCCCCTCGGCGAGGAGCTGGAGCAGGCGTTGGGTGACCGCGTTGGTCTCCAGGAACTCGACGCGTTCCGCGCGGTTGCGGTAGACGACGAGATGGGTGGGCTCCGCCGGCGGCTCTTGGGGCTGATGGTCCGGCGTGATGCGGTGGACCGGGAAGCGGTAGGAGAGGGGCCAGGCCAGGGGGGAGAGCACCGGCACCCCGGCGAGCAGGTCGCCGTTCTCGTCCAGGCCGGTGAGGTCGGGCTCCTCCTCGCTGATCAGCAGGGCCAGCTCCACCCACTCATAGTGCGCCAGTTCCAGAAGGAAAGGCGGGTCCGCCGGATCCCCAACCCGCTCCCGATGAACGAAGGTTAGGAACTCCTGGGCCAGCTCCGTGAACAGCGGTGTCCGGGCCCGATGGCGGATGAAGAAGTCCCGTACCAAACCTTTCCAGTGGTCCTCCGGCAGCAGTCGGTGCAGCACCGGGAAGTTGCCGGCGAGGAGAGATTCCACGTTGTTGAAGATCAGCTCCCGGTAGATGCCGACCCGGCGCTCCTCCAGCCCCGCCGGCGCCGGGCTGCGGACTGGATCCCGCAGATGTGACGCGAAGGCCCGTTGGACGGCCTGGAAGCCGAGGGCAGTGGTCTCAGCCATGGGCGACCCGGGCAGGTCGACGGTTGGCTGCCCGCTCCTGCGCGTCGGCCACAAGTTCCACCTCTCCCAGCAGCTCGGGGAGGGGCGGGATATTGAAGTCCCGCTCCAGCAGCGTCGGAAAGACCCCGAAGCGGACGTAGGCCACATCGAGCAGGTCCCAGACCGGGTCGATGACGTCGGCCCCGTGGGTGTCCACCCGCAGGTCCGCCGATTCCACGTAATGCCCGGCGATATGGCCGTAGCAGATGCGCTCCCCTGGGAGCCGGGCCAGAAAATCGTAAGGGTCGTAGCGATGATTGATGGCGTTGACGTAGATGTTGTTGACGTCCAGCAGCAGGTCACAGTCCGCCTCCGCCATGACCCCATTGATGAAATCTATCTCGGAGAGCTCCTGCCCCGGGGCCGCGTAGTATGAGACATTCTCCAGGGCGATGCGCTGCCCCAGGATGTCCTGCACCTGGCGGACGCGAGCGGCCACGTGGTGGACCGCCGCCTCGGTGAAGGGGATGGGCAGCAGGTCGTAGAGGTGACCGTCGTCGGAGCAGTAGCTCAGATGCTCCGTGTAGACGCGGATGCCGTGCCGGTGGAGGAAGCCCTTGATTCGGCGAACCAGCTCGGCGTCGAGCGGTTCTGGAGAGCCGATCGAAAGGGATAGGCCGTGGCAGACGAACGGATGGCGTTCCGTCAGGGCCCGAAACTGCCGGCCCTGGCGCCCTCCGACACCGATCCAGTTCTCGGGAGCGACCTCCCAGAACCCGACCTGGCTCGGGGGCTGCTCGGCCACGGCATCCAGAAAGGAACGCCGCAGGCCGAGACCCGCGCCATGGACCGGATACCGGTCGGGAGTCATGGCTGCCGACGTGCGCCGCTTACATCTTGCTGCCGCACTTGCCCTCGCCGCACTTGCCCTCCTTGGTGTCCTTGGCGCCGCCGCACTGGCCTTCGGTGGTGTCCTTGGCGCCGCCGCACTGGCCCTCCTTCGCGTCCTTGGCGCCCCCGCACTTGCCCTCTCCGCATTTGCCCTCGGCCGTGCCCTTGTCGGCCTCGGCGAGCTGCATGTAGCCGGAGGCCAGGGACTTGGCGGCGAAGGGGTTGTCGGCGGCGCTGGCGACGTTGACGGCGGTCAGGCTGCCGACCAGGGCGGCACCTGCGATGGCGGCAGCGGGGGTGATGATCCTCTTGGACATGGTCGTTTCCTCGGATGATATTGGGGAAAATCGTTGGTTCAGCGGACCCGCGTCGGTCATGGAATTGGAGACAATACGCAGCACCGTTGTCGGGCTGCGCAGTGATAACACAGGCGGCCCTGGATGCAAACTCCGGGTTTGCGTGGTCAAGGCGAGCGCGACCGACGACTCGAGACCCGGGTGGGCGAGTCATTCTTTTTCCGGAGCACCAGGGATCGCCGTTCGGAGGCCCCGATCAGCCCCGTGGGCGGATACCGCCGCCCGAGCGCTTGAGGCACTTGAGATAGGCCTTCTCGTCGAAGGGCTTGGTGTCGCGCTGGACCCGCCACAGGGCCTCGGCCAGGCAGGCCATGACGCAGTGGTCCGCCTCGTGGACGTCGCCGGTGGCGGTCGCCAGGTTGCGGTGGAGCTTGCGGATGCCCGCCGGCCGGTCGAGGCTCAGCTGCTCGACGACGGCAAGATGGAGCCCGAGGTGCAGGAAGGGATTGGACTCCCCCTGCTCGGGCGGCCAGTCCCGGTCGAGGGTCCCGTTGGGGTCCGCGAACAGGTCCTGATACTCCGGGTGCAGCCGTATGACCGCGACCATCTGAGCCTCCAGGGGCTCCAGGGGATTGCCGGATTGGGACTTGGCCCAGGCGACTAGGAAGGCCTGGCGGTAACTGTGGCGGTCTTGAGAGAACATGATTGCAAGAAATCTGTCCGCAAATACACGCGCGTAAACGCACATGGATTTCGAGTGGGCCTCGTTCCCAGCAGAGCTGGGTCCGGTCCCTGACGAGCACAAGACAAATCATGGTCCATGCCTCGTTTCGGGCCCAGGTCGCGCCAGCAGCCGTCGGAGCGGCGCCCACGCCGCGATGCGACCCTTGGCGTACCGTCGTGCCTACGAGGACCGTCGCGTCGGGGCGACGCTCCTACTGTGTATTCAGGGGTGGCGTCTTGTCCGGGTACTCGCAGAGATCCGCGATGGGACAAATGGGGCATTTAGGGCCTCGGGCGGTGCAGACATAGCGTCCATGCAGGATCAGCCAGTGGTGGGCGTCTTTCAGGAACTCTTTGGGGGTATGGCGCAGGAGCCGCTGCTCAACTTGCAGGGGGTTCTTGCCCTGGGCGATGCGGGTGCGGTTGCCGACCCGGAAGATGTGGGTGTCCACCGCCATGGTGGGCTCGCCGAAGGCGGTGTTGAGGACCACGTTGGCGGTCTTGCGCCCCACCCCGGGCAGGGACTCCAGGGCCTTGCGGTCCCGCGGTACCTCCCCCCCGTGGCGCTCCACCAGGATCTGACAGGTCTTCAGGATATTGCGCGCCTTGCTGTTGAAGAGCCCGATGGTACGGATGTGGCCCCTGAGCCCGGCCTCCCCCAGGTCCAGGATGGCCTGCGGTGTGTTGGCCACCGGAAACAGGCGAGCGGTGGCCTTGTTGACCCCCTTGTCCGTGGCCTGGGCGGAGAGGATCACCGCCACCAGGAGCTCGAAGGGCGTGGTGTAGGCGAGCTCCGTGGTTGGGGTCGGATTGGCGGCGCGCAGGCGCTCGAAGATCTGGCGGCGTTTGGCGTCGTTCATGGGCCGATCAGGATAGAGGGCCAAGGGCCGAGGGCCAAGTGGAGTGGTGAGTGGCGAGGGGCTTAAGGCCATTGGCGCCTTGAAATTTGCCGGAGACTGTATAAATATTCAGCTATAGGTGCCCTGGCTCAATGCCTGCCGGTGACGGCAGGGACCTCATCTTCCCGTAGGAGCGGCGCCCCGGGGCGATCCCTCGGGCGGCGATAAGGCCGGCAAGGCCCCATCGCGGCGGGGCGCCGCTCCTACGGCTTGGATAGAACCGAAAATGAATGCCGACCTGACGGACCGCCAACGGGAGATCCTGGATCTGATCGCCCACCACATCCGCGCCACCGGAGTGCCTCCGACCCGGGCCGAGATCGCCCGGACCCTGGGCTTTCGCTCCGTCAATGCGGCAGAGGACCACCTGCGGGCCCTGGCCCGGCACGGGGTCATCGAGCTGACGCGCGGGCGCTCCCGGGGTATCCGGCTCCTGGGGGTTGAGGCAGGGCAGGGGGTTGGTCTCCCGGAGGAGGGCGGCCTGCCGGTGATCGGTCGGGT
>JBGSUY010000042.1:0-4428 GCA_041753195.1 Chromatiaceae bacterium | reverse complement strand
ACGACTTCGCCCACCACCCCACGGCGATCGCCACCACCCTCCAGGGGCTGCGCCGCCAGGTGGGCGACGCCCGCATCCTGGCGGTGCTCGAGCCCCGCTCCAGCACCATGCGGCTCGGGATCCATAACGCGGAGCTCCCCGCCTCCCTCGGTGATGCCGACCGGGTCTATGTCCATGCACCCCAGGACCTGGGCTGGGATGCCCGCGCGGTCTTCGCCGTCCTGGATTCCCGGGCTTTGGTGCTGGACTCCGTGGAGGCCATCGTGGAGCGGGTCGCCGCCGAGACCCGGCCCGGGGATCAGCTACTCGTCATGAGCAACGGTGGCTTCGGCGGGATTCACCAGAAGCTCCTGGATGCCCTGCAGGCCCGTGGCATCGGATGACCGCGGATCACCCATCCTGGCCCAAGACCTTCGCGGTGGCGCTCACCGGGGCCTCCGGGGTGCACTATGGGTTGCGCCTCATCGAGTGCCTGGTGCACGCCGGTAACCGGGTCTACCTGCTGATCTCGGAGGCGGGACAGGTGGTGCTCAAGATGGAGGCGGGGCTCAAGGTCCCCTCCCGGCCGGCGGAGGCCCAGGCCTTCTTTACCGAACACTTCGCCGCCGCGCCGGGTCAGATCCGAGTCTTCGGACGCCAGCAGTGGGCGGCCCCGGTGGCGAGCGGCACCAATCCACCGGACGGCATGGCCATCTGCCCATGCACCACCGGCACCTTGGCCAATATCGCCTCGGGGCTCTCCACCTGCCTTATCGACCGCGCCGCGGACGTGACCCTCAAGGAGGGCCGCAAGCTCATCCTGGTGGTACGTGAGACCCCCTTCTCCGCCATCCACCTGGAGAACATGCTGCGATTGGCCCGGGCCGGGGCCATCATCATGCCCGCCAACCCCGGTTTCTATTTCAATCCGCAGAGCGTCGGCGAGATCGTGGACTTCATGGTCGCACGGGTGCTCGATCACCTTGGCGCGCCCCAGCGACTCATGCGCCGCTGGGGAGAGGAACCAGAGCCGTTGGACTAGTTTCGCATCCGTGTTCCCGGAGCGTGCTGAACACCCCGACCGATGGCGCAGATCGAGTGTATCGGGATGCTCCCCCGTGGGCTCGTCCGGAAGAGCATCGATAGGCCCGGGCGTGTGGCCCATGAGCCGGAAGCGGGCGATGCGAGGGCTCTCGGCCTCGTACCCGTTGACCGGGAAGTTGCTCTCGCTGCGCCCCCCAAGTGGGCCACATAGCAGGAGGCGCCCCAGGGCTCTGGCGGTTCCAGGTGTCGACCACCTCGAAGATTAACGGGCTGTGCGCCGCGGTGGTGGAGTGCAGGCCCGAGGGGCTATTCCATGCCTTGATGTGCACCCCGGCGACAGATTCAGTCCGCTTACCGGTTGGATGCAGCAGCACGCGGCGGCCGTTGCCTGTGAACACCTGGCGGTCGCACCTCAGGCCGTTCACCAGGACCTACATAGGCTCCAGCGAGGAGTCCACGAAACGGGCCTTGCCCTGCTGGGCGGTGACCTCATCTGGACCAGGCTCATGCGCGCGTGGGGCGGCATCTCGAAGGCGCGGGACTCCAGCAGACCCTGGGGCACGGCGGCCCAGTCCGGGGAGCAGAGGTGGTTGCCGCCGCCGGTGCAGGTGCGACGCCCGTCGAGCAGGAACTTCTCGGTGCCCAGGCGCGCCAGGCGCGCCCCCTCGTAGAGGATGTGGGTGTCGCGTACTATCTGGTCCCAGCTCTCGGCCGGGTGGATGTTCGCCTCGATGATGAAGACTTTTTTACCCTCGCTCCCCGCGCCGCCCGCTCTCGAGTGTCCAATACTGTCACCGAAATTGTCTGGTGATCGCCCGGCGCATCGCCCGCCTGATGCGCCTGGGACGGATCTTGCCCGATCTCGACGCGGCCCTGCTGCTGGAGCACTAGGAGTGGCCGGCCGCCTACATCCTCACCAAGAAGCCCCTGCCCAAGCAGCCCCCGCACCTCAACGCCGTCCTGCGCCTGATCGCCCGATTCGGCGGCTTCCCGGGGCGCAAAGTCGACTGCGAGCCCGGCGTCAAGACTATCTGGCTCCGCCTTCAGAGTGTCATGGACTTCGCGGCCGGAATCAAATTCTCCGGGGAGACTTATGGGTTGATAGATGTGTGTAATGGGATGCCCTTAAAGTTATCCGAATCCAACATACAGGGTTCAAAGTTCGTCAGATCAAAGGGCACTTGGATTTCTATTTTTTGGGGCCCGACCAAAACCTTAGCGCCCACCGGCAAAATGGCGCCGAAGCAGAGATTCGTTACACTTTCCGTACTGAAGTCGAATCCGTCATACCAAGGGGCTTTCAAGTTCATGCCGTATTGAATCTGCAGGGCATCGCTCGATACATCTAGCGTATCTTCGGCCTCCACGCGAAAAGGAACCACGGACGTGAAAGGCTGGTCTGCGTCGACTTGTCCTTGGATGGTCGCCGAGCCGTCAATGCCACCCGCTGTTCCCCTTACCGAGAATCTCCGTGTTACGCCTCCACAGTCTTCCTCCCAAAGATGCAATCCAAACTCCGTCTCTGGATCGTAAACGGGTGCACCACAGAACTCTACAACCGGTCGGGGCACACAGGGCGCAAAGGTAATCAAATCGAAGGGAACCTGAACCTCCGTTTTGTCCGGCCCCACGAGTACCTTCGTACCTGCAGGCAAATCTCCGCTGAAGCACACACTCGCTTCCGCGGGTATGTCAAACCGAAAACCATCCTGACCGGGGGCTCTAAGACGCATCGCATACTTAATCTGCTCGCCCTCTTTTAGCGTGTCGAGCGAGTCCTCGGCCTCCATCGTCCAAGGCGATACGGAACCAAACGCTTGGTCCGAGTCAACCTGCCCTCGGTACTTCACCGGATCTACGCCGTTCCCTGCCATCGCCGCTACCGCGAACGTACGCGTTGAATTCCCACAACTCTCTTCCCAGATGTACAATCCGCTATCGTTAGCCGGGTCGTAGGCTGGCGGTCCGCAAGGCCGTACGAATTGGATACTTCCAGTGCCCTCGACCAAAACATGAATTCGGTCTCCGGTGACGCCATAGAAATTATCCACCACCCCGCTTGGCCAGCGAACCTGAAGGTCGACTCGACTGTTCGATCCCAGTCCGAAATGAAGGCGACGAAAGTCCTGTGCATCCCGGTGCATACCATTCGCTTGTTCGCGTAGCTGAACTTCCCCGTCGGGCGTGTACGCGAACACGCGCGCCCCAATCCCATTGCGATTGGATTGCCTTCCGATAAGATCCAACTCAACCCAGTGATTATCGTTAGCGGTTTCGTTCCGGAAGAGTTGTTGACGCGCGGCGTAGCTAAACGGCCGAAACGGTTGCCCATTCGTGACGAACAGGTCCAACCGTCCGTCTTGATCATAGTCGGCAGTGAGGACCGCATCTGTACGACCGAAAATATCGCCTTTCGCGTCTCCGAGTAGGTCACCAGTGACTGCCGAAAAGTTACCGAGCCCATCATTCGTGTAAAGGATATTGTCGAGGTTCTTGATCACCCCACTACATCCGACGAAGACGTCCAGATCCCCGTCATTATCGAAGTCACCGGCAGATGCGGACGTACAGGAACTTTGAGGGCCACTGAGTCTTTCCGAGCTATCCACCAATCCGCCGGTCTCATCCTGAAGAACCAAAACAGGTCTGGCTCCTGCTGCCTGTCCCACATCAATCGACCCATCTGACATCAAGTCCGATATCGAAAGGTCGGCTTGAACCGTGATCTGGGGATGCCCCTGGATCTCATCTGCTACGAAGCGAATCATCCACCGTCCGTCAACGTATCCCGCGTAAATGCCACCGGTGCTTCCCAAGCCAATACCATGATTCTCCGGGTCGGCGTCTGAAAGCTTGATCTGCACATGGTTATTCCAGCCGTTATAGACAGAGAGATCTGCGCTTGCGGGCGGATTCACACCGGCACCACCAAGAAAGACAGTACCGACCTTCGTACTCCAATCGAAGTCAATGAGAAGGTCGCCCTCGGCCAGAAACGAGAGCATCCCTTCACTCCCCGGTAACGCCATGTATCGCGCGTGGAGCGTACGGATATCCACGGTATCCGTCACTGCTTTTCCGAAAGATCCGCGAGCCGCGAAGACGTCGTTGCGTAGATCGCCGTCAAAGTCGCCGATCGCTAAATCCATAATTCCTTGGGAGAAAATCATCTCTCCAAGCTGGCTCCGCAAATCCGCGAAGGGAAGTTCGCTGGTATCCCAGATCGCCGTAACGCGACCGCTGTCTGCGCAGACGAGGTCTAAGTTAGGAACGGTTCACTAACAAGTTACTCAGTCTTCCTAGACTGACAGGTAACAAATATGCGCCAACATATTGAGCTGAAGTGCTCCGAGTGAGACGATCGCCACCACGCACTGGATGGTATGGGTGGTCTGATGAGCGAGT
>JBGSUY010000041.1:0-1868 GCA_041753195.1 Chromatiaceae bacterium | reverse complement strand
GGGCCGCAGCAGCCGGGGCCGCACCAGACCGACCCGCTGGCCCGTATCGCGCAGGGCATCCACCGCCGCCTTGGCCTTGGTGGCGAAGGAGCCGATCATGACAAAGCAGACCTCCGCGTCTTCGCTGCGGTAGCACTCCAGGGCCTGGTAATGGCGGCCGAGTCGCTCCCCCCAGTCTCGGCCCGCCTCCGCATAGGCGGCGAGGCCGTTGCGGGCCGCCAGGTGGGTCTCGTAACGGAAATAGGAGTAGGGCCCGCCCCCCAGCACCGCCACCGCCTGGCTCTCCGGCTGGCTGGCGCGGAACTGGATGTCGCGAGGCTGGAATGGGGGCAGGAAGTCGTCGATGGCCCCCTGGTCTGGCAGCTCCACCGGCTCCCGGGTGAACGAGAGCTGGAAGCCGTCCAGGTTCACGATCACGGGCAGCCGGACGCGGGGATCCTCCGCCACCCGATAGGCGATGGGGATCTGATCCAGGACCTCCTGGCAGGTGGCGCAGTGTATCTGCAGGAAGCCGCAGTCCCGGGCGGCCAGGATGTCGTTGTGGTCCGGCTCCAGGGTGATGGGGGTGGCGAGTCCCCGGGAGACGTTCACCAAGACGAAGGGGGCCCGCCAGCCCGCCACCGTGTAGAGAATCTCCATCCCGTAGAGGAGCCCCTGGCTGGAGGTGGCGGTGAAGACCCGCACCCCGGTGGCGGCCGCCGCCCCCGCGGCCGTGAGCATGGAGTGCTCGGACTCCAGGGTCACCAGTCGGCCCGGCATCTCGCCCCGGTCCATCCAGCCGGCAAGGGACTCGATGATCTCGGTCTGGGGGGTGATGGGGAAGGCCGGCACATAGTCGACCCGGGCGAGCCGGGCCCCCCAGGCGGCTGCGCCGTTGCCGGTTAGGAGTGTGCGGGTCACGCGGGCTGCCCCTGCGATGACGTCCGAAGCTCCGACTCGGGTCGGGTGTCGATGGCATGGGGCGGGCACTGGGCCACGCAGACCAGGCACCCCTTGCAGTGGTCGTAGTCGATCCGCGGGGCACCGTCCTCCACCGCGATGGCCCCGTCGGGGCAGAAGGCGGAGCACACCCACCAGCAGCGGTTGCAGCGGTCGTAGTCGATGATGGGGCGGAGCGTCCGCCAGAGTCCGGTGGGGACTAGGGTGCTGGTGAGTGCCCCATGGATCACCGGGGCGCTGATCCGCGCCTCCTCGAAGGGCAGGTCCACCCAGGCGGGGGCTCCGGTGGCCTCGGGGGGCGGATCCGAGCTCTCCGTGACGCTGCCGGCGTGGTCTGACAGTTGATCGAAGGCCGTCCGGGCGATCTCCAGGTTGCGCACGACGATGGCCTCGCCCAGGGTCCCCAGCTCCGCGCGGATGCCAGCCTCCAGGAGCACCAACGGGAACAGGCCCAGGACCCGCGACGCCGCCGCGGCGCAGGCGGTCCCGACCAGGGGCGAGTCACCATGGCCCTCGGACAACCGCTCGGGCCTGAAGGTGGTCACCGGGCCCTTAAGCCCCAGGCGTTCCCGCCAAGTCTCGGGCGACTCTGGGCTCGCGATCAGCAGTACGCTGCGTTCGTCTAGACCCGCCAGCACCCCTGCGGCGGGGATGGGAATTAGGGAGGGATCGGCCACTACGGCCAGGTTTGGCCGGGCAATGATGCCCCGCTCGAGGATGGGCCGCCGGTCGACCCGCACATAGGCGAAGATGGGGGCACCGCGGCGCTCGGCCCCGTAGCGGGGGGCGTCCTGGACCTCGAGCCCGGCGAGGAAGCAGGCGTTGCCCAGGATGCGGCTCGCGGTCTTCATGCCCTGGCCGCCCCGGCCGTGGAAGCGGATGCGGAGCATGGCTCAGAGGTAGCCGGGGGCCGAGGAGAAGAGCGAGTA
>JBGSUY010000040.1:0-6602 GCA_041753195.1 Chromatiaceae bacterium | reverse complement strand
GCAAATGCTCCGAGACGTTCCGCGACCTCAAGGACAGATTCATTCGCCATGACGACGTCCTCGGTCATTGGAACTACGTCGTCGATGCGCACGGTATTAGCTGAGCGTATGTATTACTTGTTTTTCACTCAATCCTTATGGTTGGTGGCGTTGCTCTGGCCGGAGGTCCTGCAGGCGCACCTGGTCACCACCGGCATGGGGCCGGTGTATGATGGGATCGGCCACCTCTTGTTGACGCCGGAGGATTGGGTGCCGGTGGTAGCATTCGCATTGTTTGCTGGATTGCGGGGCAAGGAAGCCGGGCGGGGTGCGCTATTTCTTTTACCGGTCGCCTGGGTGGCCGGTGGGTTGCTGGGCCTTTCCGCGCACGCTGTCCCATTGTTTCCGATACCCGCCATCCTGTTTCTTATCCTTGGCCTGTTGGTGGCGACAGATTTGCGGCTGCCTGCGAAATTCGTGATGGGTCTCGCAGTGGGACTTGGACTGGTTCAGGGATTTTTGAACGGGGCGAGCCTTGGACTTCTGGAACTGGCCGGAGCGACGGCGACAATCTTTGTTTTGGTGGCGCTGGTTGCAGCGGTGGTCGTTTCACTGCATCGGTCGTGGCCGCGGATTGTCGTGCGGGTCATGGGAAGCTGGATTGCCGCCAGTGGCCTGTTCATGGTGGGCTGGTTTTTGCGAGAAGGGTTCAACTAAAAGGAATCATTAGAAAAGAAGCGCTCTCATCCGCATATGCGAGAATCCTTCAATGCTGGCGGTTTTGCCGGCATGCTGCTGGGGCCGGCGGTCGTCGTCCACGCGACCCTGACGGGGTTCTTGTCTTGGGCGGTGCTCGGGCCGCGAGAAACCGAGGGTCTCGATGAGGGGGCCGGGTGATGGGGCCAGGTTCCGGAGTCCGGAGAGGTTTCTAAGCATCGGAACAGGCATTCGTTTTACAAGTTGCAGGAGATAACTGCAATTTGTAAGATCGCTTGTGATGATACCGAGGCAGGCCCGAGAGACCGCCCTGCGCCTGGCGCGCGGGTTTCCGGTGATCGCGATCACCGGACCGCGCCAGTCGGGCAAGACCACACTGGCCCGATCGGTCTTCGCCGATCGGGCCTATGTCACCCTGGAGGACCCGGACCAGCGCGACCAGGCCCTCATGGATCCGCGCGGGTTCCTCGCGCGCTTTCCTGAAGGGGCCGTCCTGGACGAGGTGCAGCGGGCACCTGATCTCGTCTCCTACCTCCAGGGTCTGGTGGACACCCGCCGGCGCATGGGCGACTTCATCCTTACGGGCTCCCAGCAGTTCGGACTGATGTCGCGCATCGGCCAGTCCCTGGCCGGCCGCGTCGGGCGTATCGAGCTCCTGCCATTCTCGGTGGCGGAGCTTCGCGATGTCGGGCTGGTTCCCCCTGACCTGGACGGCCTTCTGTGGCGCGGGGGCTTCCCGCCCCTCTACGATCGGCCCCTGGCCCCCGGCGACTGGTTTCCCAACTACATCGCGACCTACCTGGAACGTGACGTTCGCCAGCTCCTGGCCGTGCGCGACCTCACCCTGTTCCAGCGCTTCGTGCGTCTGTGCGCGGCGCGGACCGGTCAGTTGCTCAACCTCTCCGCGCTGGCCAACGATTGCGGGGTCTCCCATACGACGGCCCGGGAATGGCTGAGCGTGCTGGAGGCGAGCTACCTGGTCTACTTGCTGCCCCCCTATCACCGAAACTTCGGCAAACGTCTGGTGAAGTCCCCGAAACTCTATTTCCTGGACACGGGCCTCGCCGCGGCCCTGGTCGGCATCGCCGATGGGGCCTCCCTCAACATCCACCCCCAGCGCGGGGCCCTGTTCGAGACCCTGGTGGTGGGCGAGCTCGTAAAGGGCCGCTTCAACGCCGGCCGGCCCGCCGACCTCTGGTTCTGGCGGGACAACACGGGCAATGAGGTCGATGTGGTCCTCGAGACCGGCGGTGCCCTTCAGCCGGTGGAGATCAAGTCGGGCGCGACCTTCGTGCGGGACTGGCTTAAGGGGCCCAGAAAGTGGGCGACCATCGCGGGGGAAGGGGCCCTGCCTGCCTGGCTCATCTACGGGGGCGAGGAGCGCTTCGCGAGCGAGGGTATCCAGGTCCTGCCCTGGCGGGACCTGGGCGAGCTGGCCAGGCGCCCCTGACGCGGACCCGAAGTCCACTCTAACCAGCTCGTCTTGGAGGATTTCTACGAGGGTCTGGGGCGGCCCAGCCAGCCTGGAGTCTGTGATGTCGGGTGCGGTGAGGCACGAACCGCGCCAAGCGTCACGGCGCATATCGCACCCAACGCCTCGTTCCGACCTCTTCGACCACCCCCCGCCCCGCTGAGGCCGCCGCGCCGGTGCGTCCCGGTGCGGTTCGCGCGGCTCACCGCACCCTACATCCTCGACCTCGCCGAGGTCCGCGGCCCCGGCTGCCCCTCGGAGTGACGTCGCCTCGGTGCGTCTCGCCCTGCGCACCGTCGGTCTCGGGCTCCTGAGGCGCCAGGGGTCTGTCGCAACATGACAAGCGTCGCTCGGCCTGAGGCCCGAAAATGAACGCCCGATTGGCCCCAACCCACCCGCCTCTCAGGCCCCTGGAGAGCGCAATGACGATCCATCACACCCGATCTGGGCCTGCCAGGCGGTCCGCCGCGCGGGTCCAAGCCCTGGTCCTCGGTTTGCTGGCCCTGATGATTGGGGGCAGCGGCTCCGCCCGGGCGGCCTTGAGCGCCGAGGAGCTGGCGAAGCTGGCGCAGAACCCCATCGCCAACCTCATCAGCGTCCCCTTCCAGAACAACACCAATCTCAACTACGGCCCCCTGGAAGGGACCCAGAACATCCTGAACATCCAGCCCGTCATCCCCATCACGCTTAACAAGGACTGGAACCTCATCACCCGCACCATCTTCCCGCTGATCTGGCAGCCGGAGCTGAGCCCCCTTCAGGACAGCACCTTCGGCCTTGGGGACACCCAGGTCTCGGCCTTCCTGTCGCCGAGCAACGCCAAGGGCTGGATCTGGGGTGTGGGCGCCATCGCCCAGATCCCGACCCACACCGACAGCGCCCTGGGCAACGAGAACTGGGGCCTGGGGCCCACCGCGGTGGTGCTGCACCTGGAGCACGGCAGCCCCTGGGTCTACGGGATGCTGATCAACAATGTCTGGTCGCTGGACACCAACGATCAGGATCCCTCCTACAACAGCGGCCTCATCCAGCCCTTCCTCAACTACAACCTGCCCGGGGGCACCTACATCAATAGCGCGCCCATCATCACCGTGGACTGGGAGGCGGAGGGGGAGCAGTGGACAGTGCCGGTCGGCGCCGGCATCGGCCACATCTTCCACCTGGGCAAGCTCCCGGTGAACACCCAGCTCGGCGGCTACTACAACGTGGTCAAACCCGAGGACGGGCCGGACTGGCAGATCCGCCTTCAGGTGCAGCTCATGTTTCCCAAATGAGGGCGGCCCCGCGGCCGCCCTCTGGTCTTAAACCCGGCCAATCGGCCATTTTCCCCAGCGAGGAGATGTTCCATGCAGTTAGATCCCCAGAAGAACCATCTGGAGAGCCGCTTCACCGGGCGCCTGGCCGTTGCCGCCGCCTTGAGCGCCATCCTTGCGGTCGGGGCCCTGCAGGCCGCCGACAAGGGCCCGCGTGCCCATGCCGAGGGCAAGTACGACACGGTCACCGCCACCTATGTGGTGGTGGAGGGCGACGACCTCTTCGCCATCAGTGAGCGCTTTGAGATCCCCGTCGAGACCCTGAAGGCCCACAACAAGCTCAGCTCCAACGAGTTGAAGCCGGGCGAGAAGCTGAACCTGGGTAAGGCCGCCGCCCACAAGTCCCAGGCCCACCAGGCCGCGGCCAAGAAGCCCATAACCAAGATGACCTGCGAGGACTTCCTGGGACTGGAGGAGGACTTCCAGCCGAAGGCGGTCTATTGGGCGGTGGCCTACGGGAGCAAGGGTCAGCTCGAGGCGGAGGCCATGGAGGTGGACGGGGTCGAGACCGTGACCCCTTTCGTCATCCAGGAGTGCCAGAAGGCACCCAAGGAGTCCTTCTGGCAGAAGGTCAAGGCTGAATGGGATAAGCTCGCGACTAAGATGTAGCCGGCGCGCGGCCGCGATCGCGTTACCCGCCTAGGCCAGGGACGGCCAGCCCTCCCGTCGCTGTTTTTACGGAGTGGCGTTGTGAAACCGATCGATACAGCCTTCGACAAATCCGTCGACACACCCATCGATTCAGGCGAGCCGCTGATCCTCGCGCGGCTGGCCGCCCTGGTCCTTCTCACCGCACTGGCCTGGAGCACGGCACTCGCCAAGCTGCCGGAGCCCACCCCTGAAACCGCGGTCGCGGAGCTGGAGGCAGAGCTGGCGACGACGGCACCCGTCGAGCTCGACGGCGCCCGGCTCTTCCAGGTGCGCGGCGTCTCGGCCTTCCCAGCGGAGCAGCGCGCCCTGCGCATTCGCGGGCGCATTGAGGCCCTGGCCCGGGATCCAGGCTTCAGGGTCGAAACCCTGAGGGCGGCGGAATCGGATCAGGCCACCAAGCTCATGGCCGGCGACCAATTGGTCATGGGGGTCTATGATTCGGACGCCAGGCTCGAGGGGGTGAGCCGACAGGTCCTTGCCCAGGCCAATCTGGAGCGGATCCGATTGGCTGTCGCGGACTACCGTGAGGCACGCAGCCGAGGCGTCCTGCTGGGCGGGGCTGTTCGCACCCTGGGGGCCACGGCGCTACTGGCCGCGGCCCTGGCGCTCGTCACCTGGACCCGGCGGGGGCTGGGTTCGCTCCTGGAAGGACAGATCCGGAGTCGCATCCAATCGCTGGAGAGCCGGTCCTTCCAGATGGTGCGCGCCGAGCAGATTTGGGGCACCCTGCGCCGGGGCGTGCGGGCCCTGGGCGCCCTGACGGTCCTGGTGCTGCTCTGGCTCTATCTCGACTTCGTGCTGGACCAGTTCGTGAGGACGCGGCCGCTGGGCGAGCGCCTGCTCGATCTGCTGCTTGGGCCCTTGGTGGTCATGGGGCGGGGAATCGTCGCCAATATCCCCAACCTGCTCTTCCTCGCGGTCCTTTTCCTCGTCATCCGTTTCATCCTGCGGCTGTTGCGCCAGTTTTTCGAGGCGGTGGGGCGGGGCTCCATCACCCTGGGTGGCTTCGCGCCGGAATGGGCCTTGCCGACCTACAAGGTGGCCCGCTTCGCCGTCCTGGCCTTCGGTCTGATCGTGGCCTATCCATACATCCCGGGGTCGGAGTCGGCCGCCTTCAAGGGCGTGTCGCTCTTCATCGGGGTCGTCTTCTCCCTCGGCTCCTCCTCGGCCATCGCCAACCTCGTCGCCGGGTACCTCATGACCTATCGGCGCGCCTTCAAGGTGGGTGACCGGGTGCGGATCGGGGATGAGGTCGGTGACGTGAGCGAGATCCGCCTCCAGGCGACCCACCTGCGCACCCTGAAGAACGAGGAGCTGGTGGTGCCGAACTCCCTTCTGCTGAACAGTCAGGTCATCAACTACAGCTCGCTCGCCGCGAAGCACGGCCTGATCCTGCACACGACCGTCTCCATCGGCTATGAGATCCCGTGGCGGCAGGTGGAGGCCCTGCTGCTCCTGGCCGCGGAGCGGACTCCGGAATTCCTGAAGGAGCCTGCCCCCTTCGTTCTGCAACGCTCCCTCGGCGACTTTGCCATCACCTATGAGCTCAACGTCTACTGCGGCGACGCCCACGCCATGCCCGGCCTCTACGCCGAGCTGCATCGCCTGATCTTGGATTGCTTCAACGAGTACGGCGTGCAGATCATGACGCCCGCCTACGAGGGCGACCCGGAACGGCCCAAGCTGGTCGCGCGGGAGCAGTGGTATGCAGCGCCCGCCGCGCCCGGGGAGCATTTACCGATCCAGGGGTAGGCGATCTAGCCAACCTCGGCGATGTGCGTCCCCTGGGTGACGGGGTGTTCGAAATGCGCGAGCACTTCGGCCCCGGGTGACGTCTCTATTACACCCAGCGGGGCTTGGAGATCGTCGTGATGTTGGGCGGGGGCGACAAGTCGTCTCAGGTCGCCGACATCGCCGCAGCTAAACGGCTCGCCGCTAGCCTGGAGGATTGAACCATGCCCGAGAGGATCCGTATCGCCGATCTCCCCGAGTTTGACGCCTCGCGCTATTTAGACAGCGATGAGGCCATTGCCCAGTATCTTACGGCGATCCTGGAGGAGGAAGATCCGGCGCTCCTGGCCGCGGCGCTCGGCGACATCGCGCGCTCTAGGGGTATGACCGAGTTTGCCCGCGCCAGCGGTTTGACGCGCGAGGCCCTGTACAGGGCCTTGCGGCCCAATGCACGGCCTCGCTTCGACACGGTCGCGAAGGTCTGCAAGGCGCTGGGGGTTAGATTGGTGGTCGAAAGCAGCAGGGTCTAGGGAGGTGACACGTCCGGGGCCCTCCCTGTCCCGCGTAGGCGGGCGAGCGCGGCATCCTCACCGCGTCGCTTAGGAACGGTTCACTAACAAGTTACTCAGTCTTCCTAGACTGACAGGTAACAAATATGCGCCAACATATTGAGCTGAAGTGCTCCGAGTGAGACGATCGCCACCACGCACTGGATGGTATGGGTGGTCTGATGAGCGAGT
>JBGSUY010000039.1:0-2750 GCA_041753195.1 Chromatiaceae bacterium | reverse complement strand
CAAGGCCGACAACGGCCCGGAAAGCAACGGTCGGCGCACCCAGTTCCTCAAGCGCATGGTCCAGTTCGCCGACGACATCGGCAAGCCCGTGCAACTGCTGTACTACCCGCCCTACCACAGCAAGTACAACCCCATCGAACGTTGCTGGGGAATTCTGGAGAAGCACTGGAACGGCGCCAAGCTCACCGACGCCGAAACCATGTTGGCCTGGGCCGAGTCCATGACATGCAAGGGCCTGCACCCCGTCGTCGCGTTGAGCCGCAAGGTTTACGAGAAGGGCGTCTCGGTCTCCAGGAAGGCTATGCAGGCCATAGAAGCCCGGCTGCAACGCAACCCCGATCTACCCCACTGGAACATCCTCATCCAGCCCGCATGCATGGTATGAGAAATTCCCGAAATCACCTAACGCAGTTGCACCGGCCACCGGCCCGCACGGCGGCCACCGTGGCGGGCCTTCTGCTGTTCTGAGGTCTCCTTATTCTGCCCGACCGATGCCGCCCCCGCCCGGCGGTGGCGCCCATGGGAAACGCCGGACCAACTCCCGCCCGCTTTGGCTCACCGGCACCACCTCTCCTCCGGTGGCAAAGTCTCAACCAAAAGGGGCGGTGAATTTCCGATTAGCGTGAGGCGCAACAACCGACGATCAGGTTGCCGTGGCACTCATTGAGCAGGCCCAGGGGCGCTTTCCCACCATCACCAGCGCCAGCTTCGACAAGGGGTTCCGCAGTCCGGCCAATCAGACGGCACTCGCTGCCCTGATCCCGCGGGTGGTACTGCCGAAGAAGGGCAAACGCTCCGAGGCCCAGCGCGAGCGCGAGACCGCCCCGGACTTCATCCGCCTGCGCCGCCAGCACTCCGCTGTGGAGTCGGCCATCAACGCCCGGGAGGTTCATGGCCTGGATCGCTGCCTGGATCATGGGCTGGACGGCTTCAAGCGCTATGTGGCCCTGGCCGTGGTGGCGCGCAACATCCCGCGCCTGGGCGCCTTGCTGCGCCAACAGGAGGCCGAGCGACAGCGGGGGCCCTATCGCCGCGGGGCCTGAGTACCACCGAAGGGGGCCGACAGCGACCCGCGCGGGATCGGTATGCCTGTCGGTTGGCCACAATGAGAGCGGTTCTCATTGATTCGCGCCAATCGCTGATCATCGCACACAGTTCAATGAAATCGCCCCCGATCGCCTGGCGCCGGGGAATGGCCGACGCGCTGAAAACCGAGTTTTCTTTCAGGCACTAGATAAGCCCTCGGGAAATGACTTGGCTCGGGAACCATTCTGCGAAGCAGCCTAGGGGGAAGACATGATCGGCGCACTGGCCAGCGACATCGCCGGTTCCATCTACGAGTGGAACAACATCAAGACCAAGGACCTCAAGCTGTTCTCAAAGGGTTGCACGTTCACCGACGACTCGGTGCTGACGGTCGCCCTGGCGGATTCCATCCTCACCGGAACGCCCTATGCCGAGAACCTCAAGGCGTACTACAGGCGCTACCCGGACCGGGGCTACGGCGGTAGCTTCCATCGCTAGGCCCGCGGCGCGAGCTCGGTGCCCTACAACAGTTGGGGCAACGGGGCGGCGATGCGGGTGAGTCCGGTGGGCTTGGCCTTCAATGACCTGGAGACGGTGCTCGCCCAGGCCGAGGCCTTCACCGCTGTCACCCACAACCACCCGAGGGCATCAAGGGCGCTCAGGCCACGGCGGCGACCATCTTCCCCGCCCGCACTGGCGCGACCAAGCCCGAGCTGCGGACCTTTGTCGAGGGGTGCTTCGGCCATGACCTCAGCCGCCACGTGGACGGGATCCGGCCCGGGTACCGCTTCGACGTGTCTTGCGGCGGGATTGTCCCCCAGGCCATCCGGTCCTTCCTTGACTCGATCGGCTTCGAGGACGCCTTGAAGACCGCCGTCTCGCTCGGCGGCGATAGCGACACCCTCGCCTGCATCGCGGGTGGCATTGCCCAAGCATTCTATGGGGTGCCCGAATCGGTGGAGCGGGTCGTGCATGGCGCACTCGACGTGCTGCTCGGGGGGTCACCCGGACCTTCATGGCGCGGTACTGCGGGGCGCCGGCATCGCGATTGTCGGATGCGGGGTAGGTGGAGACGCAAGATGTGGTGGAACAATCGCAGCGGATCCACCGCGACGCCGCTGGTGGATCGGTCGCGAAGCTCCTTGATCCACCCCACAGAGGTGCGGTTTTCTGTTGCAGTTTCCCTTAGGCCAGCTCGTGCACGAAGACCCGCCCCTCAGTACCGGGGATGGCGCGGGCCTGCTCGACTACCCGGGCGTGGTGGGTGAAGAGGATCACCTGGGTCCGGGCGGAGAAGTCGGCCAGGGTCTCGAGGGTCGCCTGGGCCCGCCGGTCATCGAACTGGATGAGGATGTCGTCCACCACGAAAGGCAGGGGCTCAGAGCCCGCCAGGTCCTGGTCAAGCGTCGCCAGGCGCAGGGCCAGGTAGAGCTGGTCCCGGGTACCCGTGCTCATGGCCTCGACCCGCAGCCGCTGGCCCCCGGGGCGAACGCCCACCAGCACGGGCTGGTCGGATTCGTCGAAGTCGGTCTCCACGGCGGCGAAGGACCCGCAGGTGAGCTTGGCGAAGTAGGCGCTGGCGCGGGTGAGGATAGGATCCCGATGCTGGCGGCGGAAGTGCTCGATGGCGTCCAGCAGGACCCGCCCGGCGAGCCGGACCCGCATGTAGCGCTCGGCGTGGGCCCGGAGGCTGGAGAGGGTCTGCTC
Organism: Chromatiaceae bacterium; assembly: GCA_041753195.1. Classification (GTDB taxonomy): domain Bacteria; phylum Pseudomonadota; class Gammaproteobacteria; order Chromatiales; family Chromatiaceae; genus Thiodictyon. Next base: position 17 of record JBGSUY010000039.1, on the reverse strand, counting down.
CGCCTCCTCCGCCAGGT
>JBGSUY010000038.1:0-1786 GCA_041753195.1 Chromatiaceae bacterium | reverse complement strand
GGGCGCCGGGCGGTGGTGCGCAACGGCTATCTGCCGGCGCGCGCGATCCTCACCACGGTGGGTCCGGTCAAGGTACAGGTGCCCAAGGTGCGCGATCGCTCCGGATCCGGCGTCAAGTTCAACTCGGCGCTGGTGCCGCGCTATGTTCGGCGCAGCGCCCGGGTCGCCGCGGCGCTGCCGTGGCTCTACCTCAAAGGGATCTCCAGCGGCGATCTCGGGGAGGCACTGGAGGTGCTGGTAGGAGACGGGGCCAAGGGGCTCTCCCCGGCCGCCTTGGGGCGTCTGAAAGCCCAATGGAGCGAGGAGTACAAGGGCTGGGCGGGGCGCAGCCTCAAGGGTCAGCGCTACGCCTACTGGTGGGTCGACGGCATCTACACGACGCTGCGCGAGAGCGATGACCCCAAGCTATGCCTGCTGGTGATTATCGGCGTCACCGCCGATGGCACCAAGGAGTGGGTGGCCATCAGCGACGGGCTGCGGGAGTCCACTGAGTCCTGGCTCGATGTCCTGCGCGACCTCAAGGAGCGGGGTCTGGAGGTGGGGCCGCGTCTGGCCGTTGGCGACGGGGCCCTCGGGTTCTGGAAGGCGCTCGATCAGGTCTACCCGGAAACCGTGCATCAGCGCTGCTGGTTCCACAAGCTGGGCAACGTTCTCACCGACTTGCCCAAATCCCTGCACAGCAAGGCCAAGGCCGCTCTGCAGGCGATCTGGATGGCCGCGACCCGCGCCGAGGCCACCGACGCCTTCAAGCGTTTTCTCAAGCGCTATGAGGCCAAGTACCCCAAGGCCACCGAGAAGCTCGAGAAGGACCGTGAGGCCCTGCTGGCCTTCTTCGCCTTCCCGGCCGATCACTGGGTGCACCTGCGCACCACCAACCCCATCGAGTCGACCTTCGCCACGGTACGCCATCGCACCAGCCGGACCAAGAACTGCGTGACGCGTTCAAGCTTCCTCGGTCTGGCCTTCAAGATGGCCGAGGAGGCGGCCAGGACCTGGCGACGTATCCGTGCCCCCGAGAAAGTGGCCGAACTGCTTCGGGGCGTACGCTATGAAGACGGGATTCCGGTGCCCGACGACCCACCGGATGCCAAAGAGGAGCAACGGGAAGCCGCCTGAGCACACTCTGGCCCCCAAGGTCATACACCAGATTTGCAAATAACTCCTGGCCCTCTTCGCCGTGGTGCTGGCGGTGGCCTTCACGCTGGTGGGCTGGGGTTTCAATCTCTTTCGCTGAGCGCCATTCATGTCGACCGAGCCCGAGCTAAGATCCGTCATCACCTGCCCCCGCTGCGGATTCACCCGAGAGGACACCATGCCCACCAACGCCTGCCAGTTCTACTGGGAGTGCCCATCCTGCGGGGCCTTGATCAAACCCAAGTCGGGCGACTGTTGCGTCTACTGCTCCTATGGCACCGTGCCGTGTCCTCCGGTTCAGCTAGCGGGCCGCGCCGGCTGCTGTGGGACCTGAGCCACTGGAGAACACTCATGAAAGACATCAAGGTGCTGGGCAGCGGCTGCCGCAACTGCGAGATCACCGCCAGGGCCATCGAGCAGGCGGCCAAGGAGGCCGGGGTGGAGATCCGACTCACCAAGGTGACCGACATCTCCGAGATCATGGGCTATGGGGTCATGTCGACCCCCGGGGTGGTGATCGATGGCCGGCTGGTCCACAGCGGCGGCGTCCCCGGCCCGGATCGGGTGCGGGCCTGGGTTCGTGACTCAGGGATGACCTGAAATGTCACGCCCGATTTGGAGTGAACCATGCCATGAGTGAGCAGCAACACGA
>JBGSUY010000037.1:0-1629 GCA_041753195.1 Chromatiaceae bacterium | reverse complement strand
GGCCCTGGGCCAGGAGCACCGGGGCGATGTCCACGCCCGCCGCGGCGAACGGCGTCGGATCGAGCACCACCTCCGGCACGGGCTCGATGCCGGCAAGCAGCCCGTGGAGCTCGCGGACGAAGTCCATCAGGGACTCGTCCTCGGCCACCCCGCGGAAGGCGACCCGCACCCGCGGGGTGTCGGCGGCGAAGGCGAAGATCTCCTTGAGCTGGGTGGGGCCCAGCGAGCGGGAGACCAGGACCGTGAGGGTGATGTCCTCGGCGCGCAGCGTCGTCGCCGGTGGATCCTGATCGGCGCCCTGCCCCGCTGGCTGTCCGACCGGGACGCGCTCGGGTATCCCGGAGACGACCGCGTCCGCTGCGGGCGGACAGAGCTGGCCCAGATCCCGGCAGGCGGAGACGGTGGGCAGGCCCTCGCGGAGGCGTTCCCGCTGCGCCCTGCCGAGGGCCTCGCCCGCGGAACGGGCGCTGTCATGGGGATTGGTATCGAGCCAGGCGGGCCGCTCTGCGGACTCGACCCATTCCTGGATCGCCCCCGCCTGGTCGCGGATCGCGCGCAGCGCCTCGTCGCGCTCCGCGTCCCCGATCACCGGGAAGGGTGCGAGGCCCAGCGCGAGCATCAACAACCCCGCCCTACCAGAGCGCATAGGCCCGCCCGATGACCCACTGCTCGGGCAGGAAGCCCCAGTAGCGCGAGTCGAAGCTGTCGGCGGTGGCGCCCATCACCCACAGATGCCCCGGCGGGACGACGTCGTCGCGCCGGAAGTCCTCCGGGGGGCGCTTCAGGGTGCCGGCAAGCGCGAGTCCTGCACCGACCTTGGCCCCGTTGATCCTCACGGTCTCGGGGCCGACCTGGATCCGGTCCCCGGGGACGCCCGCGGCGCGCTTGATGATGATCTGCCCGTCGCGGAAGTAGGGTCCCAGACCCAGGGCGGCGAAGGCGATGGTCTCGCCCTGGGTGATGTCGCGGTCGTGGCGGTCGATGAGGAACCAACGGTGCGGCGGCAGACACTGGCGGTCCTGGTCGTCGTAGCCGACGTGGAAACGCCCGGCCAGGTAGGCGCCCGTGCCAAGCACCAGGAGGAGCACCAGACCGGCGCGCAGGAGGAAGCGCAGCCAAGGCACCCGGCGTCGGCCGGTGGTCACTTCGCCGGGTGTTTCGGATTCGACGGCCACGCCCTCGCCTTGCGGGTTTGGAGCCATGTCTCACTCCCCTTCCGGCGGGGCGCAGCGCTCGACGAGGCCGTTCCTGCGGCGCTTGGGAATGACCGTGTGCCCGTGCGGGAGAGCGATCTCCAGGTAGGCAACCCCATCGATGCAGAGCGCCGACCAGCGTCCATTGGGGACGGTCTCGCCATTGGCATAGACGAGGAGGTTGTCGATGGCCTTTAGGGGCGCGGCGGCCGGCCAGGCCAACGCGGCGACGGCGATGATCCCGACGGCGAGCACCGCCGCCAGCGGCCAGAGACGGGACGGTGCCAGGAGGCTGCGCAGGGTAACGTTCATCTGGAAGCCTCTCCCGCGGGCTCGGCGGTCCCGCTCGGGACCAGGTAGAGGTCCGGCGGGGCGGCGATCACGGCCTGGGCGTCGATCACCAGGAAGCCGCCGGCGGCAAGGCGTTTGGCCTGCT
>JBGSUY010000036.1:0-5476 GCA_041753195.1 Chromatiaceae bacterium | reverse complement strand
GACGCGCTGGCGCTGACCGCCCGAGAGCTCGGCAGGCTTGCGGTCCAGCAGCGCTCCGATCTGGAGCATGTCCGCGACCCGCGCGATGGCCGCCTCGCGCTGGGCCTTGGGGACCCGCCGGATCTCCAGCCCGAAGGCAATGTTCTGGCGCACCGTCATGGTGGGATAGAGGGCATAGGACTGGAACACCATGGCGATGTCCCGGTCCTTCGGGGGCAGGTCGGTGACGTCCCGCTCCCCGATCAGGATGCGCCCGGAGCTGGTGCTGTCGAGCCCCGCGATCTGGTTCAGCAGGGTGGACTTGCCGCAGCCCGAGGGGCCCACCAGGATCAGGAACTCGCCCGCCTCCACCGCCAGGTCGATGCCCCTGAGCACCTGGGTGGCGCCGAAGCCCTTGTGGACGTCGATGATCTTCAGTGCCTGCACTTGGGTTCCCCTTACCGAAGCGTTTGCGGGTGGGCCTGGAGCCGGCTCATCCCTTCACGGCCCCGGCGGTCAGGCCGCGGACGAAATACTTGCCCGCCAGCACATAGACCAGCAGGGTCGGCAGGGCCGCGATGATGGCCGCCGCCATGTCCACGTTGTATTGCTTGACCCCTGTGGTCGTGTTCACCAGGTTGTTCAGGGCCACCGTGATCGGCTGCTGGTCACCTGCCGAGTAGACGACGCCGAACAGGAAGTCGTTCCAGATCTGGGTGAACTGCCAGATCACCGAGACCACCACGATGGGCAGGGACAGGGGCAGGATGATGCGCCGGAAGATGGTGAAGAAGCCGGCGCCGTCCACCTTCGCCGCCTTCACCAGCTCCTGGGGCAGGGCAACATAGAAGTTGCGGAAGAAAAGCGTGGTGAAGGCGATGCCGTAGACCGTGTGGACGAACACCAGCCCGCTCACCGTCCCCGCCAGACCCAGTGCCCCCAGGGTGCGGGCCATGGGCAGCAGGATCACCTGGAAGGGGATGAAGCAGCCGATCAGGAGCAGGGCAAAGAAGAGCTCGGAGCCCCGGAAGCGCCACTGGGTGAGCACATAGCCGTTGAGTGCCCCGATCAGGGTGGAGATGGCCACCGCCGGAACCACCATGCGCACCGAGTTCCAGAAATAGCCCTTGAGCCCCTCGCAGCTGACCCCGGTGCAGGCGCTGGACCAGGCCGCCTCCCAGGCGTCGAGATTCAGCCCGCCGGGCGGCGAGAGCAGGTTGCCGGCACGGATCTCGTCCAGGGTCTTGAGCGAGGTCACCAGCATCACGTACAAGGGGGCCAGGAACCACAGGGCCGCGAGGACGAGCAGCCCGTAGACCAGGATCCGGCCCCAGGTGCCCTTACCGTCCCGTCGCACCACGACCGAGTCAGCCACGGCGACCACCGCGCAGCTCGGAGTAGAGATAGGGCACGATGAGGGCCACCACCGCCATCAGCATCATCATGGCGGCCGCGGACCCAAGCCCGATCTGACCCCGGGTGAAGGCGAAGGTGTACATGAAGGTCGCCGGCAGGTCGGTGGCATAGCCGGGACCGCCGCCGGTGAGCGCCATCACCAGGTCGAAGCTCTTGATGGCGATGTGCATCAGGATGATGAAGGCGCTGAAGAAGACCGGGCGCAGGGCCGGGATGATGATCCGCCGGTAGATGGTGGGCAGCCCGGCCCCGTCGATGCGCGCGGCCTTGATGATGTTGTCGTCGATACTCCGCAGGCCCGCCAGAAACAGCGCCATGACGAACCCTGCCGACTGCCACACGGCGGCGATCACGATGGTGTAGATGGCCATCTCCGGGTCCACCAGCCAGTCGAAGCTGAACGCCTCGAACCCCAGGTCGCGCACCAGTTTCTCGAGCCCCAGACCCGGGTTCAGGATCCACTTCCAGGCGGTCCCCGTGACGATGAACGACAGGGCCATGGGGTAGAGATAGAGGGTGCGCAGGGCCCCCTCGGCGCGGATGCGCTGGTCGAGCAGGATGGCGATCGCCAGACCCAGGGCCATGGCGACCAGGATGAAGAGCCCTCCGAAGATGGCCAGGTTCTGCGCCGCCACCCACCAGCGGTCCATCCCGAACAGGCGCTCGTACTGCACCAGCCCCGCCCATTCGTAGCGCGGCAGCATGCGCGAGGCGGTGAAGGACAGCCAGGCATTCCACAGGATGAACCCGTAGACGAACACCAGGCTGAGCACGAAGGTGGGCGCCACCACAAGCTTGGGCAGGGCGCGCTCCAGCATGCCCCCAAAGGTCGGGCCTCGGTCCGTCATGGCTGTCCCCGTGATGGGACCTGCACGGCGGCGCCGCTCACCGTCGGGGTCAGCCCTGGACCGATGCCACCGCCTCCGCGAGCTTGCGGGCGGCGTCCTCGGGACTCAGGTTCGAATTGAAGAACTGGGTGACCACATCATAGATGGCGCCCTGGACCGATGATCTGACCGCCATGCCGTGGGCCATGGAGGCCACCAGTCCGCCGGACTTGGAGCTCGCCACGAACTCCGCCATGGAGTCCTTGGCGCACTGGTCGAACTTGTCCATGGGCATCCCCAGGCGCACTGGGATCGAGCCCTTGTTGAGATTGAAGATCTCCTGGAACTCGGGCTCCATGATGGTGGCCGCCAGGTCGAACTGGGCCTTCTGGGCGGCGGGGTCGTCCAGGGCGAACATGGCGAAGCTGTCGATGTTGAAGGTGAACATCCCGGCTGTGCCGGGGGCCGGAACGCACAGGATGTCGGTGCCCGGGGTCTTGCCGGCGGCGGTGATCTCCCCCTTCGCCCAGTCGCCCATGAACTGCATACCGGCCTTGCCGTTGATGACCATGGCGCTGGCGAGATTCCAGTCCCGGCCCGGGGCGTCCTTGTCCATATAGCCTTTGAGCCGGCGCAGCACCTCGAAGGCCTTGACCATCTGGGGGCTGTTCAGGGCTTCGGGCTTCAGGTCCACCAGGGCCGCCTGATAGAAATCGGCCCCGCCGGTCCCGAGCACAATGCTCTCGAACACCGTGGAGTCCTGCCAGGGCTGACCACCGTGGGCGACCGGGATGAAGCCCGCCGCCTGGAGCTTGTCCGCCGCCGCGAAGAGCTCGTCCCAGGTGGTTGGGACCTCGGCCCCGGCCTTGGCGAGCACCTCGGGGTTAATCCACAGCCAGTTGACCCGATGGACGTTGACTGGCGCGGCCACGTAGTGCCCGTCATATTTCATCACCCCGGCCACCACGGGCGGCAGCAGGGCCTCCCACCCGCCCGCCTCGGCCACCGGGTCGAGGTTGGCGAGCACCCCCTCCTCGCCCCACTCCTGGATGGTCGGGCCCTTGATCTGGGCCGCTGTCGGGGGGTCCCCCGAGACCACCCGGGACTTCAGCACCGTCATGGCCGCCTCGCCCCCGCCGCCGGCCACCGCGAAGTCCTTCCAGGTATCGCCCTTGGCCTCCAGGAGGCGCTTGAGCTCGGCGACCGAGGCGGCCTCGCCGCCAGAGGTCCACCAATGGAGCACCTCCACCTCCCCGGCGCGGGCCGCGGGTGGGGCGATCAGGGTGGCGCAGGGGATCAGGGCGAGCAGGGTGGCTCGGAGTTGGGATGCCATCTGGACTCTCTCCTTCGGTGGTGTCGTTATCGTTTCGGGCCGGGCCTGACAGGGTCCATCGAAGCCGGCCTGTCTGGCCAGTGTAGACAAGGTGTTGCGGGGTGTCGATGCGAGGGCGGCAGAAACTTCGGGCGGGCCCGGGCGCAACCCCGAGGCTGGGGCTCAACTGGGGCTCAACTGGGGCTCAATTGGGCCTCAACTGGGGCTCAGTGTCATCCATTTCAGGATGTCCTCGCGGGTCACGAGCCCCAAGATCTGGCCCCGGTCCAGCACCGGGAGCTGGTTCACCCCCTGCTCGGCCAGGAGCTTCAGGGCCCTGGAGGCGGAGTCCGCCGGACCCAGGGCATGCAGCCGAGCGAGCGGGGTCATGATCTCCGCCACCCGAGTCGCTGCCCATTGATCGCGACCCAGGCGGCGCACGTCCTCCAGGCTCACCAGCCCGCAGAGCTCCCCTTCAGCGACCACCGGATAGGCCCGATAGCTGAGCGCCAGGAAACCCTGGTCCACCAGCTCCAGCACGCTTAGGTCAGGCTCCACAACCCGATAGTCATGGTGCATCACCCGGCTGACCGGGAGGGCCCCCAGGCGGTCCTCGATGAGGCGCCCCTGCCAGCTCTGTCTGGCCGCGTTGCCAAGGAACCAACCGATGAGGGCGAGCCAGAGCCCGCCCAGGGCCCCGCTGCCGAAAAAGGGCACCCGCAGCCCCAGCATCATGGCGAAGCCCAGGCCGATGAGGATCCAGGAGAAGGCCTGCCCGACGGTCGCGGCGAGCAGGGTGGAGCGGGTCAGGTCGCCCGTCAGGCCCCAGAGGGCGGCACGCAGCACCCGGCCGCCGTCCAGGGGGAAGCCAGGGACCAGGTTGAACAGGCCGAGGATGATGTTCACGGGCCCGAGCCACAGCAGCAGGGTGGCGACCGGCCCCACCTGAGCGAGGCTGCGGGCTGGGTCCTCGGGATCTACCGGGATGGGGCCGGCGATGACCTGGGCCAGGATCAGGAACAGCAGGCCCAACCCGAGGCTCGCGAGGGGCCCCGCGATGGCCATGCCAAGCTCCGCCTGCCAGGTGCGGGGCTCCCCCTCCATGTGGGCCATGCCGCCAAAGACGAAGAGGGTGATGCGCCGAATCTCCACCCCCAGGCGCCGCCCCACCAACGCATGGGCCAGCTCATGGAGCAGGATCGAGGCGAGAAAGGCGGCGGCCGCCGCGATTGCCGTCGCCAGGACCTTCGCCTGACCCCAGTCCGGATGCCAACGGGGCAACACCCCGCCGGCCAGCGCCATGGCGATCAGGGTAAAGACGATCAGCAGGCTCCAGTCCAGGCGGACCTCCACCCCGGCGACCCGGCCCAGCCGCAGTCCCTTGGGTGAGCCCGACGGGCTCCCAACCGGGGCTCCAGGGCCGCGCGCTCGGTCGTCGTTCATCTAAGGCGATTGTCGGAAAATCATGTACCAGATCGCGAAGGATTATCGTCTGTCTTCAAGGAGTGCCGATAGGAGCATAGCCGGGCTATGTGACTATCGGCGCGACGCGGAAGGCGGGCGAAAAGACCAGCGAGATGGTGCATGGTTTGACAGAAATCGCCTAAGCCTCCCATCACCTCGGCCTTGGAGCCGAGGCCCTCGCTGCCGCCCGCCCTTGCCGACGGAGGCACAGGGCCCCGCCGCGGCCTCATGGCGCCTGACCCAAGTATGCCCTAGTCCGATGCCGGCGCCCGGAGTCCACACCGACCCAAACCCGAGTGTCGGACTTTTCGGCTAGCCTGTTACCGTGACCATCCACCCCGCCGTCCGCCCCCTGCGGCAGCCGGTCCGCCCGGCCGTCATCTGCCGTCACCTGGGGCAGCTCGCCCTGGTCCTTGCGGTGCTGCTCGCGGTGCCCACCCTGTTCGCCTACGGGAGCGGCGACTGGCCGCTTGCCCAT
>JBGSUY010000035.1:0-9069 GCA_041753195.1 Chromatiaceae bacterium | reverse complement strand
GCCGTGATGGCTGGGCCCGCCGCACCGGCCGCCGAGGCCGCCCCCGTCGAGGAGCAGACGGAGTTCAACGTCATCCTCACCTCCTTCGGCGCCAACAAGGTGGCCGTCATCAAGTCGGTGCGCGCCCTCACAGGCCTCGGTCTGAAGGAGGCGAAGGACGCCGTCGAGGGTGTACCCACCACCCTGAAGGAGGCGATCTCCAAGGCCGAGGCGGAGGCCGCCAAGAAGGAGTTGGAAGAGGCCGGCGCGACCGTCGAAGTCAAGTAACGGCGCATTGCGCCGCGACCGGACTTCGCGGGCCCCTCGGGCTGGCGGCTACGAGCCGCCGGCCTTTTTGGCTTTGCGTCGACTGGAGGTCCACCGGGACCTCTGGGACCGGGCAATGACAGACCCCAGCGCCCGTCTCCGCTGTTGGGTCCCGGCGACATTGACCGCCGGCTGGTACCTGAGGCGGCCACGAAACCCTGATCTCGACTCCGCCGCGCCCCGTCGCCTCGTCGAGTCATCCCACCCAAGCAGCGAGAGGGAAGGAAAGCATGGCCTATTCGTTCACCGAAAAGAAGCGGATCCGCAAAGATTTCGGCAAACGCCCCACGATCCTGGACGTGCCCTTCCTCTTGGCGACGCAGATCGAGTCCTACCACGAGTTCCTGCAGGCCGAGCTGCCCGCCGCCAAGCGGCAGGACGCGGGGCTGCACGCCGCCTTCAGGAGCGTCTTCCCCATCGAGAGCTACTCCGGCTACGCGGTGCTCGAGTATGTGAGCTACCGGCTCGGGGAGCCGATCTTCGACGAGCGCGAATGCCATCTGCGGGGCGCCACCTACGCCGCTCCCCTGCGGGTCTTGTTGCGCCTGGTGATCTATGACAAGGAGGCCCCGGCGGGCGCCAAGGTGGTCAAAGACATGAAGGAGCAGGAGGTCTACATGGGGGAGCTGCCCCTCATGACCGAGACCGGTACCTTCATCATCAACGGCACCGAGCGGGTCATCGTCTCCCAGCTCCACCGCTCTCCCGGTGTCTTCTTCGACCACGACAAGGGCAAGACCCACTCCTCGGGAAAACTTCTGTTCTCGGCCCGGGTTATCCCCTATCGGGGCTCCTGGCTGGACTTCGAATTCGATCCCAAGGACCACGTATTCGTGCGCATCGACCGTCGCCGCAAGCTACCCGCGACGATCCTGCTGCGGGCCCTGGGATACGGGGTTGAGGATATCCTGGCACGCTTCTTCGAAACCGACACCTTCCGCTTCGGGGGCGGCACCGTGTCCTTGGATCTGGTGCCGGAGCGGCTGCGCGGGGAGACCGTGGGCTTCGACGTCAAGATCGGTGACCAGGTCCTGGTGGAGGCGGGCAAGCGGGTCACCGCCAAGCACATCCGCGAACTGCAGAAGGCCGGGGTGGAGCGCCTGGAGGTCCCATCGGACTTCCTGGTTGGGCGTGTCCTGGCCCATGCCCAGGTGGATCGGGATACAGGGGAGGTGATCGCCGACGCCAACGCCGAGATCACCACGGATCTGCTGGCGTTGTTGCACTCCAAGGGGGTGGAGCGGATCGAGACCCTGTTCGTCAACGACCTGGACCAGGGACCCTACGTTTCCGAGACCCTGCGCATCGACAACACGACCAACGAGCTGGAGGCCCAGGTCGAGATCTACCGCATGATGCGCCCCGGGGAGCCCCCCACCAAGGAGGCGGCCCAGAACCTGTTTCACAACCTATTTTTCACCCCGGATCGCTACGACCTGTCCGCCGTCGGGCGCATGAAGTTCAACCGACGCCTGGGGCGCGACTCGGAGGTTGGCCCCGGTGTCATCTACGACGGACGTTATTGCAGCGCCCGAAGCGACGCCTTCTCCCAGGCACTCTTCGCGGAGCACGGCGACACCTCGGACATTATCGACGCAATGAAGGTGCTGGTGGAGCTGCGCAACGGTCGCGGCACCGTGGACGACATCGACCACCTGGGCAACCGCCGCATCCGCTGCGTGGGCGAGATGGCCGAGAACCAGTTTCGAATTGGGCTGGTCCGGGTGGAGCGGGCGGTCAAGGAGCGCCTGTCCTTGGCCGAGTCCGAGGGGCTTATGCCCCAGGAGCTGATCAACGCCAAGCCGGTGTCGGCGGCCATCAAGGAGTTCTTCGGCTCCAGCCAGCTCTCTCAGTTCATGGATCAGAACAACCCCCTCTCGGAGGTCACGCACAAGCGTCGGGTCTCGGCGCTCGGCCCCGGCGGTTTGGCGCGTGAGCGGGCGGGCTTCGAGGTCCGTGACGTGCACCCCACCCACTACGGCCGGGTGTGCCCCATCGAGACCCCTGAGGGTCCCAACATCGGATTGATCAACTCGCTGGCGGTCTACGCCCGGACGAACAAGTACGGCTTCCTCGAGACCCCCTACCGGAAGGTGATCGGTGGCCGCGCGACCCTGGAGATCGAGTATCTCTCGGCCATCGAAGAGGGCAACTACGTCATCGCCCAGGCCAACGCTACCTTGGACGAGGAGGGCCGGCTTCTGGACGCCTTGGTGTCCTGCCGGCACCAAAACGAGTTCACCATGAAGGCCCCGGAGGAGGTCCAGTTCATGGACGTCTCACCCCGCCAGATCGTCTCGGTGGCGGCCTCCCTAATCCCCTTCCTGGAGCACGACGACGCCAACCGCGCCCTCATGGGCTCCAACATGCAGCGCCAGGCCGTGCCCACCCTGCGCGCCGAGAAGCCCCTGATCGGTACCGGCATGGAGCGGGCAGTGGCCAAGGACTCGGGGGTGGTGGTGCGGGCCCGTCGCGGCGGTGTCATCGAATCGGTGGACGCGGCGCGCATCGTGGTCCGGGTCAACGATGAGGAGGCCCTGCCCGGGGTGCCGGGCGTGGATATCTACACCCTGACAAAATACACGCGCTCGAACCAGAACACCTGCATCAACCAGAGGCCGCTGGTGCGGACCGGCGACGTGATCGCCAAGGATGACGTGCTGGCTGACGGCCCCTCCACGGACATGGGCGAGCTGGCCCTGGGGCAGAACCTGCGCGTCGCCTTCATGCCCTGGAACGGCTACAACTTCGAGGACTCCATCCTGATCTCCGAGCGGGTGGTCCTGGAGGACCGCTTCACCAGCATCCACATCGAGGAGCTCACCTGTCTCGCCCGCGACACCAAGCTGGGCCCCGAGGAGATCACCAGCGACATCCCCAACGTGGGCGAGTCGGCGCTGTCGAAGCTCGACGAGTCGGGCATCGTCTACGTGGGCGCGGAGGTACGCGACGGCGACATCCTGGTAGGCAAGGTCACCCCCAAGGGCGAGACCCAGCTCACCCCGGAGGAAAAGCTGCTCCGGGCCATCTTCGGCGAGAAGGCCTCGGACGTGAAGGACACCTCGCTGCGGCTGCCCTCGGGGATGAACGGTACCGTGGTTGACGTGCAGGTCTTTACCCGCGACGGGGTGGAGCGTGACAAGCGCGCCCAGCAGATCCAGGAGCAGGAGCTGGAGCGGGTGCGCAAGGACTTTGCCGATCAGCAGCGCATTATGGAGAACGACACCTTCCAGCGGGTGGAGCGCCTGTTGGTCGGCAAGGTCGCCGATGGGGGTCCGGGCAACTTCAAGCCCGGGTCGAAGATCACCAAGGCCTATCTTCAGGAGATCACGGAGCGGGGCTCCCGGGACCGCTGGTTCGAGATTCGGCTCAAGAGCGAAGAGACCGCCCTTCAGCTCGAGGCCGTGGCCAACCAGATCAAGCAGCAGCGCGAGGAGTTCCGGGATCGCTACGAGACCAAGAAGCGCAAGATCTCGAGCGGCGACGACCTGGCCCCCGGTGTGCTCAAGATGGTCAAGGTCTACGTGGCCTTGAAGCGCCGTGTCCAGCCGGGGGACAAGATGGCCGGCCGGCATGGCAATAAGGGTGTCATCTCCAAGGTCGTGCCCGTGGAGGACATGCCCTTCTCGGCCGACGGCGAGCCGGTGGACATTGTCCTGAACCCACTCGGCGTCCCTTCCCGCATGAACGTGGGTCAGGTGCTGGAGACCCACCTGGGCTGGGCGGCCCATGGTCTCGGGGTCAAGATCGAGCGCATGCTGCGCGCCCAGGCGGCGGTGGTCGAGATTCGCGGCTTCCTGGACCAGATCTACAACAGTAGCGGCCGCCAGGAGGACCTCGGGAGCTTCACCGACGAGGAGATCCTGGAGCTGGCCCGCAACCTGATCCGGGGCGTGCCGCTCGCCACACCTGTCTTCGACGGTGCCGCCGAGGACGAGATCCGGGCCATGCTGCGTCTCGCCGAGCGGGACAACAGCGACCAGGGGATCCCGAGCGGTCAGACCGTCCTCTACGACGGGCGCACCGGCGATGCCTTCGAGCGACCAGTCACCGTGGGCTACATGTACATGCTCAAGCTCAACCACCTGGTGGACGACAAGATGCACGCCCGCTCGACGGGTCCGTACAGCCTGGTGACCCAGCAGCCCTTGGGGGGCAAGGCCCAGTTCGGCGGCCAGCGCTTCGGCGAGATGGAGGTCTGGGCCCTGGAGGCCTACGGGGCGGCCTATACGCTTCAGGAGATGCTGACGGTGAAGTCCGACGACGTGAACGGGCGCACCAAGATGTACAAGAACATCGTGGACGGCGACCACCGCATGGAGGCCGGTATGCCCGAGTCCTTCAACGTGCTGGTCAAGGAGATCCGCTCCCTCGGCATCAACGTGGAGCTGGAGCAGGACTAGGAGAGTAGCGAGTGACGAGTAGCGAGCGCCGAGGAAAACAACAGGTCCTCGGCGCCCCATCTCGGCCCTCGCAACTCGCTACTCGCAACTTACGCAGGAGATTGAATTGAAAGACCTCCTCAAGATTATCAAGCAGCAGGGTCAGGCCCTGGAGTTCGATGCCATCAAGATCGGGCTCGCCTCACCCGAGATGATCCGCTCCTGGTCCTACGGCGAGGTCAAGAAGCCGGAGACCATCAACTATCGCACCTTCAAGCCGGAGCGCGACGGGCTCTTCTGCGCCAAGATCTTCGGCCCCATCAGCGACTACGAGTGCGTGTGCGGCAAGTACAAGCGGCTCAAGCACCGGGGCGTGGTGTGCGAGAAGTGCGGAGTGGAGGTGACGCTCGCCAAGGTGCGGCGCGAGCGCATGGCCCACATCGACTTGGCAAGCCCGGTGGCCCATATCTGGTTCCTGAAGTCCCTGCCCTCGCGCATCGGGCTGCTGCTCGACATGACGCTGCGGGATATCGAACGTGTCCTGTACTTCGAGTCCTTCGTCGTCATCAACCCCAACATGGTCCAGACCCTAGAGCGGGGACAGCTCCTGACCGACGAGCAGTATCTCGACGCCCTGGAGGAGAATGGCGACGAGTTCGACGCCCGTATGGGTGCTGAGGCCATCTATGAGCTCCTGCGCACCATCGACCTCCAGGCGGAGGTGCGGCGTATGCGCGAGGAGATCGAGAGCACCAGCTCCGAGACCAAGATCAAGAAGCTCTCCAAGCGCCTGAAGCTCATGGAGTCCCTGATCGACTCGGGGAATCGGCCCGAGTGGATGATCCTCAAGGTGCTGCCGGTCCTGCCGCCGGAGCTGCGGCCTCTGGTTCCGCTGGACGGCGGGCGTTTCGCCACGTCCGATCTCAACGACCTCTATCGTCGTGTCATCAATCGCAACAACCGGCTCAAGCGCCTGCTCGACCTGGTGGCCCCGGACATCATCGTGCGCAACGAGAAGCGCATGCTCCAGGAGGCGGTGGACGCCCTGCTGGACAACGGCCGGCGTGGCCGTGCCATCACCGGCACCAACAAGCGCCCGCTGAAGTCCCTGGCGGATATGATCAAGGGCAAGCAGGGGCGTTTCCGTCAAAATCTGCTGGGCAAGCGGGTGGACTACTCCGGGCGCTCGGTCATCGTGGTGGGCCCGACGCTGCGGCTGCACCAGTGCGGCCTGCCCAAGCGCATGGCCCTGGAGCTCTTCAAGCCCTTCATCTTTAGCAAGCTGCAGCTGCGCGGCGAGGCGGCCACCATCAAGGCGGCCAAGAAGATGGTGGAGCGCGGTAGCCCGGAGGTGTGGGACATCCTCGAAGAGGTCATCCGCGAGCATCCGGTGATGCTGAACCGCGCCCCGACCCTGCATCGCCTAGGCATCCAGGCCTTCGAGCCGGTCCTGATCGAGGGCAAGGCAATCCAGCTCCACCCATTGGTCTGTACCGCCTTCAACGCCGATTTCGACGGCGACCAGATGGCGGTGCACGTGCCCCTGTCCTTGGAGGCGCAGATCGAGGCCCGCGCCTTGATGATGGCCTCCAACAATATCCTTTCCCCAGCCAATGGGGAGCCCATCATCGTCCCCTCCCAGGACGTGGTGCTCGGCCTCTATTACATGACCCGGGATCGGGTGCGCGCCAAGGGGGAGGGGAGCGCCTTCTGCGACATCGACGAGGCACGGCGCGCCTACGAGACCGGTCATGCGGATCTGCACGCCCGCTGTCGGGTGCGCATCCGCGAGGTCATCAAGGGCGAGGACGGCCAGTTTCGGGAGCAGGTGAGCATCAAGCAGACCACCCTGGGTCGTGCCCTGGTGTTCGCCATAGTCCCGGACGGCCTGCCCTTCGACCTGGTGGACCGGCCCCTGGGCAAGAAGGCCATCTCCAAGCTCATCAACACATCCTACCGCCAGCTGGGTCTCAAGGAGACCGTGGTCTTCGCCGACCAGATCATGTACCTAGGCTTCCGGATGGCCACCCGGGCCGGCGCCTCCATCGGTCTGGACGACATGACGGTGCCAGAGGAGAAAGTCGCCATCTTGGCGGACGCGGAGCGTCAGGTGAAGGAGATCGAGGAGCAGTACGCCTCCGGTCTAGTCACCAACGGCGAGCGTTACAACAAGGTGGTCGACATCTGGTCCCACACCAACGACCAGGTCGCCAAGTCCATGATGTCCAAGCTCGGTAAGGAGACGGTGCTCGACCGGGACGGCAACGCCGTCAAACAGGACTCTTTCAACTCCATTTATATGATGGCGGACTCCGGCGCCCGCGGCTCCGCCGCCCAGATCCGTCAGCTGGCGGGTATGCGCGGGCTCATGGCCAAGCCGGACGGGTCCATCATCGAGACCCCGATCACCGCCAACTTCCGGGAAGGTTTGAACGTCATCCAGTACTTCATCTCCACCCACGGTGCCCGCAAGGGCCTTGCGGACACGGCGCTGAAGACCGCCAACTCGGGGTATCTGACGCGCCGTCTGGTGGACGTGGCCCAGGACATGGTGGTCCTGCAAGAGGACTGCGGCACCGAGCGGGGGCTGCTCATGTCCCCCATCATCGAGGGCGGGGACGTGGTGGAGCCCCTGCGCGAACGCATCCTCGGTCGCGTGCTGGCCAACGACGTCTACGGCCCCAGCGGCGACGAGCTGATCTGCGCCGCGGGGACCCTGCTGGACGAGTCCCTGGTGGAGCGCTTCGAGGTGGCGGGCATCGACCAGGTGCGGGTGCGCTCACCCATCACCTGCGATGCGCGCGTCGGGGTCTGCGCCCAGTGCTATGGCCGGGACCTGGCCCGTGGCCATCGGGTCAACATGGGCGAGGCGGTGGGCGTCATCGCCGCCCAGTCCATCGGCGAGCCCGGTACCCAGCTCACCATGCGCACCTTCCACATCGGCGGCGCGGCCTCCCGGGCGGCGGCCGTCAACAGCATCGAGATCAAGAGCGGCGGATCCGTACGGCTGCACAATCTCAAGACGGTGCGGCACCACTCGGGGTACCTGGTGGCGGTCTCGCGCTCCGGGGAGCTCACGGTCGTGGACGACAAGGGCCTGGAGAAGGAGCGCTACAAGGTGCCCTATGGCGCCACGGTGCGGGTCAACGACGGGGCTCTCGTTGTGGGCGGCCAGGTGGCCGCCAATTGGGATCCCCACACCCACCCGGTGGTGACCGAGGTGGCGGGGACCCTGGCCTTCGAGGACTTCATCGAGGGCATCACGGTCCAGGCCAAGGTGGACGAGGTGACGGGTCTGACCTCCCGCGAGGTCCTGGATCCCAAACAGCGTCCGCCGACCGGCAAGGACCTGCGGCCCATGGTCAAGCTCCTGGACGAGAATGGCCTGGAGGTCAATATCCTGGGGACGGATCTTCCCGCCCGCTATTTCCTGCCCTCGGGTGCCATCGTCAGCGTGGAGGATGGGGCCCAGGTGGGTGTTGGCGACATCCTGGCCCGTATCCCGCAGGAGTCCACCAAGACCCGTGACATCACCGGGGGTCTGCCCCGGGTGGCGGACCTCTTCGAGGCCCGCAAGCCCAAGGAACAGGCCCTGCTGGCGGAGGCCAGCGGCACTATCAGCTTCGGCAAGGACACCAAGGGCAAGCAGCGGCTCATCATCACTAAGGACGACGGTGAGGCGGTGGAGGAGCTGATCCCCAAGTGGCGGCACGTCAACGTCTTCGAGGGTGAGCGCGTGGAGCGGGGCGAGGTGATCGCCGACGGCGAGCTGGCGTCCCACGACATCCTGCGACTCAAGGGCGTCACCGCCCTGGCCGAATACCTGGTCAAGGAGATCCAGGACGTCTACCGCTTGCAGGGCGTGAGGATCAACGACAAGCACATCGAGGTCATCTGCCGCCAGATGCTGCGCAAGGTGGAGATTGTCTCCCCCGGGGATACCCGCCTGCTGCGCGGCGAGAACGTGGAGTATACGACCCTGCTCGACGAGAACGAGCGGGTCACCGCGGAGGGCAAACAGCCGGCCCTCTACGAGCCCTTGCTGCTGGGGATCACAAAGGCCTCGCTGGCCACGGAGTCCTTCATCTCAGCAGCCTCCTTCCAGGAGACCACCCGCGTGTTGACGGAGGCGGCGGTCCGTGGGTCGATGGACCGGCTCACGGGTCTCAAGGAGAACGTGATCGTCGGGCGCCTGATCCCGGCCGGAACTGGCCTCGCCTACCACAACGAGCGCAAGCGCCAGCGTTACGAGGAGGATCGCGCAGCGGGGCGGGTCGGGATCCCCGCCGAGGAAGTGGAGGAGGCCCTGAAGCAGGCCTTCAACATCTCCGAGGCGGAGTAGCCGTTTGCGCGCGCTCGGGGGCGCCGGGGCCCGCGGGGC
>JBGSUY010000034.1:0-5388 GCA_041753195.1 Chromatiaceae bacterium | reverse complement strand
CCGCAAATGCTCCGAGACGTTCCGCGACCTCAAGGACAGATTCATTCGCCATGACGACGTCCTCGGTCATTGGAACTACGTCGTCGATGCGCACGGTATTAGCTGAGCGTATGTATTACTTGTTTTTCACTCAATCCTTAGAGCCTGGGGGCATACATGTGGATATGGAATTTCTCCTGACGGGAAAACGCTGAGCATACAAAAGAGCGTATGTGTTTCGGTTTGTCTTGAAAGGGAATACAACGGCCCCACCGACAATATCGTGGGTTTGTAAAGCGCCTAACAATGCGCTCGTGTGGGACGCTTCGCCGCGATGCGGCTCGCGCCCCACAGCTTATACGTTAGGCGAATCGGCAACGCCATCCTTTGGCGAATTTCTGAGGAGGAAAAGCACTATGGCAATTGCAAAAGAAAAGAGCCTGCCCATGGCAATTGGCCTGAACCTCTTGGCTCCCGGCCTTGGCCACATGTATATGGGGAAATGGATAGTTGGCATTGTGGCGTTCTTCCTCGTGATCGGAATCTACGCAACAAGTGGGCTGCTATTTCTTTTTACAACATGGCTGGTAATGAACGTAATTATGGCTATTGACATGGTCATTCTTAACAATAAGAACAAAAAGAACGTACTCGAACAAAACACAAAGAAATGCCCAAGCTGTGCCGAGCTAATTCAGCGCGAGGCCAAGGTCAGTCGGTTCTGTGGGTCTAAATTTGAAACAGGGTAATCGCCTAACGAAAGGAAGCCAGGGACAGACAGCGATGTTTCGCGCTGCTTTTTGCGCCGGCTGATGCGTGACGTTGGGCTCATAAGGCAAATAGGCTAATCGGTGCCGCAGAAGATCCGTGACCTGCTGAAAGCCCTCAAGGACGTGGGCTTCGAAGAGATCCCCGACGCGGGAAAAGGCTCCCACCGGAAGCTCGTCCATTGGAGGTATCCCGGCGCGGTAACCCTAAGTGGGAAGGCTGGGGATGACGCAAAACGCTACCAAGAAAAGCAAGTCGCTCAGGCAATCGAAGTGGTGAGCAAATGAAAGATTTTGACAAGTACCACAAATGGGTCGAATGGAGCGATGAGGATCAGATCTACGTTGGAAAATGTCCAGACCTCATAACCGGGATACACGGTGACGACCCTGTCCTCCTATACGGTGAACTCTGCGAGGTTGTTCAGGATGTCGTAAATCACTTCAAAGCTGAAGGTCGCACGCTGCCGCCGCCAAGGGTTCGCCCCATGAGGGAGGTTGCGTAAATAGCCCAACAAGCGGCTAAACTCAGAAATCGGCTAGACAGCGGCTCGCGCGGGTTAAGTTGTTCGTTGGACGGAGACGCTACCGCGGCAGATGACCTGCAACGACATACTTTCTTAGCCGCCACGTCTTTGTGGCGGTTGGGGTGTTTGGCCGAGGGGAGTACCCCCGTGAAGGAGATACCCGGGACAGGCCACGGAGTCTCGCTCCTGTTTGGGGCGGTCACCTGGCCCAATGAGCAGGATATCGCCCCGGAAACTCTGCTCGCGGAGATGGTGCCGGTAAAGCGGGAGCATTCGCTCGTCGAATCGCCCTAGCGACGCCGTGCGCCGCCTCCGCGCCTTCCGTTAGTCCGCGGCTACCGTCGCCCCCGCCAGGGCCTCCTCCTGCTCCAACTGCCGCGCTACGTCGCCCGGGCTGCCGGTGCGCCGGGCCAGCAGGTCATAGGCCACTGGCACCACGAACAAGGTGAAGAGGGTCGCGGCGAGGACGCCGAAGAGGATGACGGTGCCAATGACGGCGCGGGTCTCGGCGCCGGCGCCGCTGGAGAGCAGCAGGGGGACCGAGCCCGCGGCGGTGGTGATGCCGGTCATGACAATGGGGCGCAGGCGCACGTCGGAGGCCTCCAGCAGGGCCTCCCGGAAGGCCATCCCCTGGTCTCGGAGCTGGTTGGCGAACTCCACGATGAGGATGCCGTTCTTGGCCGCCAGGCCCACCAGCATGATGAGTCCGATCTGGCTGTAGATGTTGAGGGTCTCGCCCGTCAGCCAGAGCCCGAAGAGGGCCCCCACCATGGCGAGCGGCACTGTGAGCATGATCACCAGGGGGTGGATCCAGCTCTCGAACTGGGCCGCCAGGACCAGATAGACCACCACGATTCCGAGGGCGAAGACGAACAGGATCCCGCTCCCCGCCTGGCGGAAGTCCCGGGATTGGCCCTTGTAGTCGATGCGCGCGTCCTCGGGCAGGTGGGTACGGGCCAGCCCCTCCAGGTAGTCCAGGGCCTGACCCAGGGACAGGCCCTCCGCCAGGTTGGCCTCGATGGTGATGGCTCGCAGCCGGTTGTAGCGGTTGAGGCTCTTGGAGTCCGCCACCTCCGAGACCCGCACTAGGTTGGAGAGCGGGATCAGCTCGCCGCTGCGGTCCGAGCGCACGTAGAGGTTCTGGAGGCTCGCGGGGCTCTGCTGGGCGCTGCGCTCCCCCTCCAGCATGACGTCGTACTCCTCCCCCGCGTCGAGATAGGTGGTCACCCGGCGGGAGCCGAGCATGGTCTCCAGGGTGCGCCCGATCACGCCCACCTTGACCCCCAGGTCCGCCGCCCGCCGGTAGTCGATCTCCACCCGGAACTGGGGCTTGGTCTCCTTGTAGTCCCAGTCGAGGCCCGTGAGACCCGGGTTGGACTTCTCGATCTCGGCCAGCAGGATGTCCCGCCAGGCGGCCAGCTCCTCGTAGCTCCCGCCACCTAGGACAAACTGGACGGGCTTTTGGATGCGCGCCCCGAACCCCTGGCGCATCACCGGGAAGGCCTTGACCCCAGGCAGGTCCGAGAGCTTCTTGCGGATCTCCTCCATGATCACCCAGGCGGAGCGGCGGTCCGCGAAGTCCCCCAGCACCAGGACGGCGATGCCGGAATTGTAATTCTGGGCGCTGCCGAAGATGCGCGGGGCCCGCACCAGCAACCGGATCGCCTCGCCGCTCTCGGTGTAGGGCATGAGGCGGCGCTCGATCTCGTCCATGTAGGTCCGCATGTAGGAGAAGGAGGCCCCCTCGGGCCCGTCCACCAGGACGAAGAAGGCTCCTCGGTCCTCCTTCGGCGTGTACTCCTGGGGGATCTGCTGATAGAGCCAGACCGCCGCGCCGAGGCTGCCCAGGAAGAACAGGACCATGATCCAGCGGGCCCGAAGAAGGACGCGCAGCGCCGCCAGATAGCCCCGCCGGATGAGCCCGAATCCCCAGTCGATGCCCCGCGTCAGGACCGAATGGCGGTGGTCCTGGGGCAGGATCTTGGACGCCAGCACCGGCGACAGGGTGAGCGCCACGAAGGTGGAGAAGGCGACCGCCGCGGCCATGGTGAGGGCGAACTCCGAGAACAGCCGCCCGATGTCCCCCTGGAGGAAGGCAATGGGGACGAACACGGACACCAGCACCACGGAGGTGGCGACCACCGCGAAGCCCACCTGGCGGGTGCCCCGGTAGGCGGCGACGAGGCGGCTCTCGCCATACTGCTCCATGCGCCGGTGGATGTTCTCCAGGACCACGATGGCGTCGTCCACCACCAGGCCGATGGCCAGCACCAGGGCCAGCAGGGTCAGGATGTTGATGGAGAAGCCGAGGCCCCACAGCACGGTGAAGGTGGCGATCAGGGACACCGGCACCGTCACCGCCGGGACCAGCATGGCCCGCACGCTCCCCAGGAAGAGGAAGATCACCAGGATGACCAGCCCGATGGCGATGGCCAGCGTCTTGTAGACCTCCTTGATGGCCCCCTTGATGAAGACCGAGGTGTCGTAGCTCTGGCGGATCTCCATGCCCTTGGGCAGGGTGGTATTGAGCCGCGCTGCCTCCGCCTTGGCTGCGTCCGCCACCGCCACCGTGTTGGCGGTGGATTGTTTGATGATGCCCAGTCCCACCATGGGCACCCCGTTGCCGCGGAAGAAGGTGCGGTCCTCTTCGGTGCCGCGTTCCACCCGGGCGATGTCGCCTAGACGCACCAGGTAGCCGTCCGCCCCCTGGGCCAGCACCAGCTCGGCGAACTGCTCGGGGGTGCCGAAGGCCCGCTCCACCCGCACGCTGTACTGGCGGGTCCGGGACTCGATGCCACCAGCGGGCAGCTCCAGGTTCTCGGCCCTCAGGGCGTTCTCCACGTCCGCCACCGTGAGGCCCCGGGCGGCCATGGCCTGGCGGTCCAGCCAGATGCGCAGGGCATAGGTCTGTTCCCCGCCCACCCGGACCCGCGCCACACCGTCGATCACCGAGAAGCGATCCACCAGGTAGCGCCGGGCATAGTCCGTGAGCTCCGGGACCGTCATCTGGTCGCTCTGGAGATTGAGCCACATGATGACGTCCTCGTTGCTGTCCACCTTCTGGATGCTGGGGGGATCCGCCTCCGGTGGGAGCTGGCTCAGGATGCCGAAGACCCGGTCGCGCACGTCGTTGGCCGCCCCGTCGATGGGGCGGCCCAGGTTGAACTCGATGGTGATGGCGGAGCGCCCGTCCTCGCTCTGGGAGACGATGGAGCGGATGCCTTCTACCCCGGAGACCCGGTCCTCGATGAGGCGGGTGATGCGGGTCTCCACCACCCCCGCGGAGGCCCCGGGGTAAGTGGTCTCAATGGAGACCACGGGGGGGTCGATGTCCGGAAACTCCCGCAACGGCAGGCGATCGAAGGCCACCAGCCCGAAGGCGAGGAGGAGCAGGGAGAGGACCGCCGCGAAGACCGGGCGGGTGACTGAGAGGTCCGAGAGGATCATGGCTTGGTCTCCCGGCCGGTCTCCGCCAGACCCTTGAGCAGCTCACTCAGCGGGCGGGATCCGTCGTCCAACCGCACGCTGAGCAACTGATCCGGGCGCACCTTGTCGCCACCGTGGGTGACGACCCGGTCGCCGACTGCGAGACCGGCCAAGACCTCCGCCTCCCCGGCGCGGCGGGTGCCCAGCTGGACCTGAACCCGCTCGGCCCGATCGTCCTCGCCCACTCGGATCACGAAGTGATTGCGGCCTAGGGCTAGCAGGGCCGACTCGGGGACCACCAGGGCTTGGCGGGGGTTGCGCAGCAGCTCCACCTTCATGAGCAGCCCGGGCTTGAGGCGCCCCTCCGGGTTGGGGATCAGGGCGCGCACCTGGATGGAGCGGGTCACCGGATCCACCCGGCTCTCCACGGCGCTCACGGATCCTTCGAAGACCTGATCGGGGTATTCGTCCGCCCGGGCGCGGATGGCGAGCCCCGGGCGCAGGTCCGCGAGGAACAGGCTTGGCACCGTGAAGTCGAGCCGCAGGGTGCTGATGTCGTCCAGGGTGGAGATCAGGTCCCCCGGCTCCACCAGGGCCCCCAGACTCAGGTTTCGCAGGCCCAGTACCCCGGCGAAGGGGGCGGTGATGATGCGGTCCGCCAGGCGCGACTCCAGCGCGGCGAGCAGGGC
>JBGSUY010000033.1:0-9024 GCA_041753195.1 Chromatiaceae bacterium | reverse complement strand
CGGATTTCGGCAGCCGGATGCGCGGCACCGGACCCGTCGCCGAGGTGCTCGCCCAGCGCTTCCGGCTCGCCGCCCGGCGTCTGGGGCTTGATCCCCATTTGGAGCGGCCCGGGAACGGGTGGGACCTGGACAGCACCCAATTCCGGCCACCCCGACCGCCCGGGACCCAGCTCGACCTCTTCCAAGACGTGCCGCGGGGACCCTCCCGTCCTTGACACACGCCAGGAGGACGGACACCTTTAGGCAGTCGCCTGATCTAAGGATGAATCCATGGGCCGACCGCGCCTCTTCGTCTCCGCCGTCAGCTCCGAGCTCGCCGGCGCCCGCCGTCGGGTGGCCGCAACCCTAAACCGGCTGGGCTACGACACCGTCAGCGAGGAGGACTTCCCCACAGGCTACGGAGAGCTTCGGCACTGGCTCGCCGAGCAGATCGACGCCTGCGAGGGCGTCATCCAGCTCGTCGGCGACGCCTACGGCGCCGAGCCGCCGGCGAGCAGCGACCCCTTGCACCCCTGGCCCGATCCCGAGCTCGGGCGCTGCTCCTACACCCAATACGAGCTCCTCTACGCCTGGCACCGGGCCAAGCCCGTCGCCAAGCGCACCTGGGTCGTTCTGATGAGACCCGACTATCCGAGGGACAAATCCCTGGACCAGCTCAACCTCCCGCCCCCGGATCGCACGGTCCCCGATACAGCCGCCTACCAGGCTGAGCGCCGCGCACTCCAGCGGGCCTATGTGGACCGCCTCACCGCCGACAATCACCTGCGCCACAGCGCCGGCAGCGAGATCGAGCTGGAGAATCTCCTCCTCAGACTCAAGGACGAGCTGGCCGAGCTGCGGAAGGGCGAGGAGCGCCACCAGCAGCGCCTCGGCTGGGCCATCGCCGCCATGCTCGCCGGACTCCTGGCGCTTGGCGGCGGGGCTGGTGGGCCTATCAGGCCCTGAGCGACAAAACAGACGCCGCCAGGGTCAGCACCGAGCGCATCCGCGCCCATCTGCTCGAGGCCGTGGACGGCACCTACCAGCGCGAACTGGAGCCCGCCGATCGACCCGCCGACTGGCAGGAGCGCGAGCGGCTGCGTAAGGCTGCCGAAGCCCAGCGCGACACCCAGCTCGCCCGCATCGACGACCTGGCGGCCTCGTTCGCCGCGATCGAGCGCCAGGGGGAGGCCACCAGCGTCTTCAAGGAGCTGACCCGCATCCTCCAGACGCCTGGGCAGGGCGTCGCTCAAGCCCTGGCCTACATCGAGACCCGGCGTCCGGACATCCAGGGCGAGGTCGACCGCATCGCCGAGGGTGCCCAGACCCGCATCCGGGCCCGGCTCCAACCCCTGCTGACCAGCGCCGGGCTGTATCGGACCCAGGGCAACGCCGAGGTTGCCCGTGACCGCTACGCCCAGATCCTCGCGCGCGCTCCCGATTGGTCTGCGGCCCTCCACGAGAGCCTAGGGCTCCTGATCGAGCAGGGAGACCAGTCGGTGATCCGCGGAAGTCTGCCCGATGCGAATCGGGACTATCGGGAGGCCCAGGCCCGAGCCGAGCGCCTCCTCCAGTCGGAGCCCGACAATCCTAATTTGGCAGCGCGGCCTCTCGGTGAGTCTCAACAAGGTCGGCGACATCCAGTCCGCCCAGGGGGATCTCGCGGGGGCGCTGAAGTCCTACCAGGAGAGCCAGGCAGTCCGCGAGCGCCTGGCCGCCGCCGACCCGCGACGCGGAAACGGGCCTGGAGTTGAGCCCGGACAGCACGTCGGCGCCTTGAGCGCGGCTCCGTTGAGGCTACGCGGATAAGGGCGGAGTCATCAGGGTCAGGACTTTCCTGTCGCCCCCAATTGAGACGAGCCCGATCTTGATGTCTGCTGACCTGCCTTCAGCGGCCGTTCGCGCACCCCGACTCTCCGACCGCACGGGGGTCGGTGGCCGCTGCCGGAATCCACGCAGAGACGGTGCGACGTATAATCTCGGCGAGCGAAGTCTGGCCGGCGTCCGATGTGCGCCGCTACCAGCGCTCGGGCAGCTTGCGGTGGATCACGACGCGTTTGCCGTCGAGCGAGATGTAGCCGCCCGCCTTCAGGTCCTTGAAGATGCGACTGATCATCTCGCGCGACGCCCCGACCAAGGCCGCGAGGTCCCGCTGGGTGAGGGCGTCGGTGACAAACCGTCCGTCCTCTTCGACGGCGCGGGCGGTAAGGGTCTCGACGAGCCGGCCATAGACGTCGCACAAGGCGAATCGCTCCAGCTCCTCCGTCATCTGGCGAACCCGTGCCGCAAGCGCCTTGAGCAGATGGAGCGCGACGCTGGGCCTCGAGACCAGGAAGGCCTGGAACGTGGCCTTGGGAATCACCAGGAAGCGCGATGGCGCCAGGGTCATCACCGAGGCCGTACGGGTGCAGTCGTCGATCAGGGCTAGCTCGCCGAGGTAGTCGCCGGGACCCAGCTCGTTCAGCACATACTCCTTACCCTTGTCGTCCGCGGAGAAGACCCGCACGCGCCCTGAGAGCACGACGTAGAGGGCATTGGCGTCGTCGCCCTTCTGCATGATCAGCGTGTTTGGACGGTAGGTGCGCACCGCGGCCCGGCCGGTCAGATCGACGAGCGCCTCGGGGCCGAGGCCGGCCAGCAGAGGGACCCGCGCTAGGAGGTCAAGGGTTTCGGGATTCATTGTCGTTAGAGCTTGACTGCTCCTGCTCGAGTGCCGCGGCAATGGAGCGCCGCAGTCCCCTCAGATTTGGATAGAACCGGAAACAGCGCCTTGCCAAGGGCAAACCCAGGCTCGACTCGGGCCCGAGCACGATCGCGGCGACAAGTGATCACGGCAGTCTCGACGTGGTTCACCCACAGGGGTTCGAGACCACGATCACCCTGGGTCTGGCCGGCCAAGACACGCTGGATGCCAGATGGACCGTGCACGGCGGCATCCAATACGACGAGTTGCCGACCACCGATGCCCTGCGTAATACCAGCATTCCCGACAGGAATCTAACTCTGGCCGGGGGCTGAGTGCGTCGTACCGCGTCTCCGAGCGGCTGCGGCTGGACCTGGGCTATGTCCACGGCGTCCTCGAGCGGGCCGACATCGATCTCGCAATGCCGGTCGACCAGTGGCTGGTATTCCCGCTTAGTGAAATTGATTTTAATGGCCGTTCGATCTCACGTTGGATCTCGATGGTTTGGCCTCGTGGCGCCGCGCCGCACGCCCGTCCTGGCTGCAATGGGCCCGGCCCGACCGGCTCGGGTCTCACCAGCCACCACGCCCTAAACGCCCACAGGGTTATCTTGGCATGATTGAGTCGGCTTCGGGCAGTGCGCGCGGGGCCGGTCTTCGGGCGCCGACCCTGGCCTCGCCCCCGCTCACCAGCGCGAGCCTGTCGGCCTAGCTCAGCCGGCCGCCTTCGCCTACCCCCGGGAGCCTCAGATATATTTACTGTCACCGAAATTCCTGTCACGGACACCCGCGCGCGCGACCCCGACACGGATGGCCGCCACGCGCGACCATGCCGATGGTCACCCTCTGTAACTGGACTGTCGCCGTGGTGGGGTCGCTTCGCTCTTTCCCTCGTCCGTGACGGGTCTGGCCCATCCCTGGCTAGACCCTGCAACCCAGACTATCCCTGCTTACGGATGTGACAAACCAAGTCTAGGAACTCCCTCGAACAGCGGCGGTGTAGGTCTTGGTCCAGCAAAAGGGGGAGCCTCTACATCTGGTAGTGGCGAATCCCTACACCTGAATTCCTCGCTCCAGGTACCGGCGAGATTCCTCCTCCACGCGCGGCGGCACCGGCTGGCCGTCCA
The DNA here is from genome assembly GCA_041753195.1 of Chromatiaceae bacterium. Taxonomy (GTDB): domain Bacteria; phylum Pseudomonadota; class Gammaproteobacteria; order Chromatiales; family Chromatiaceae; genus Thiodictyon. The sequence continues at coordinate 5,236 of JBGSUY010000033.1, read as the reverse complement.
AGTGTCCTTCCCCGTCCAGCGCAAGGAAAGCCGCGTTTGCTTGCCTCTGGTCGCTGCCCCGCCCCGCTTACCAACGCCCGGCCACTGGCAGGTCGGTGGCCAGGCCGAAGGAGGCGGTGATGACATCCGCGCCGGGGTTCCAGGTCAGGCTGCCGTCGCTGTCGAGATAGAAGCGGCCGGTGCTCGGGCGCCAGACGCCGATGTCGGCGGTGCCGTCGTCGTTCCAGTCCCCGGCCACCGGACGGTCGGTGGGAATACCGAAGGCATCGGTGATGGCATCGACACCCGGCGTCCAGGTGGAGCTGCCGTCGACGTCGAGGTAGAAGCGCGCGGTGCTGGGGCGCCACACGCCGACGTCGTCGATCCCGTCGCCGTTCCAGTCCTCCGCCACCGGGCGGTCGGTGGGCACGCCGAAGGAGGCGGTGATGGCATCGACGCCGGGCGTCCAGGTGCGGCTGCCGTCGCTGTCCAGGTAGAAGCGGCCGGTGCTTGGGCGCCACATGCCGATGTCATCCGTGCCGTCGCCATTCCAGTCTCCGGCCACCGGTACATCGGTCGGAACGCCGAAGGAGGCGGTGATGGCATCGACGCCGGGGGTCCAGGTGCGGCTGCCGTCGATGTCGAGGTAGAAGCGCCCGGTGCTGGGGCGCCACACGGCGATCTGGTCTTTGCCGTCACCGTTCCAGTCGCCGGCCACGGGGATATCGCCGGGAATCCCGAATGAATCCGTGATGGCATCGACACCGGGTGTCCAGGTGAGGCTGCCGTCGCTGTCAAGATAAAAGCGGCCCGTGCTCGGACGCCAGACGCCGACCATGACTGCTCCCGAAACTGGTGGTATCTCGTCAACCGTGTAGCTGGCTGAAGACTGGTTGTTGCCCTCGTCGCTTTCATCAGTCATGCAAGCACTATCCACAAAGGCACGGAAGGTCTTGGTGCCCACCGCCTCCGCTGCCAGATCGGCAAACACCAGGGTCGCGCTCTCTCCGGCCGCGAGGGTTCCGACCGTCTGGCGCTGGGTTCCAGCAGCGCCACAGGACGGCACCATTGTCAAATTCGACCAAACGTCCAGAAGACCTCCATCCGCCGACGCCGTGCCCTGATTCTTCACCGTCACGGATGCCGTAAAAGCGCCGCCCGCCGTCGGTGTCGGCGGGCTAAGACTGATCGCTGTCACCACCAAATCCGGATAGGTCGCAACTGTTGGACGATAGCCTGCGATTGCGCCTTTGGTGCTTACGATGGTGCGAGCGTTGTCGCCGTCGACCGGGTCTCCTGTCGCCGCTCCCGCGTAGCTCAGGCTCGGGTTGGAGAAGTACGGCACTCGCACATGGGTGAGCCCATCGCTGAAGTATTGGCCGGACTCGTACGTCATGACCGAACAATAACGACCCCCGTCGTTTCCTGTCCAGCGCCACCCGGCGGAGAAGGAATAGAGTCCTGGCCCGGAAGACACGAGCTGCGCCTTATGATGGTGCGCGCCCATGTTGTGACCCATCTCGTGAACATGGGTATAGCCGGTGTGTGCTTGCTGGACACGAATCAGCTGGAATCCGAGCTCTGGCCATCCCTGTGCCGTGTTCAACAGCCACCCTAACCCGCCCACGTCCTCCACGCGAGCGAACAGGGCGACCAGATCTGCGCCGTAGGCATCGCGCCAACCGTGTATTTCTTCCATATAGCGTGGCTCCCCTTCATACCCCCAAGGGTCGTAGCCGGCGTGAAACGACAAGCGATAGAGATCCGTATTCGCGACCCCGCTTTCCGCATAATTCACTTCCGCAACATAAACCAGGTTGAGCGTCACGCCACTAAGACTGTTGTCCAATGCAAGCTGGCCCTTCGCGATTGCTTGATTTATAACAAGGTTGATGCTGGTGGCATTAATGTCCGCCCATTGGCGAGCCGCTGGCGTGTAAACGATCATGACGTCCACAACCACCTGGGTATCCGCGGCTACGCCGGCTTGGGAGATCGTCTTGGGCACCAGACCGCCCTGGGGATCATCGACCGGTGGAACCAAGGCGGGGCCCGGTTCTATCTCGTCTTTTTGGTCTGGGTCAATCTCCTGGACCACAGGTCCGAGTCCCGCTCCGAGATCGAAGATCACGTATTCTTGCCGGAGTGCTGGCAGCTCGATCCTGGCAAGAACTTGACCAGCATGAATCGACAGTAAGATCGTGGCGTACTCAGTGTCTTGAATTCTTCCGCGGATAGTTTTGACACCGTTGCTGTCGGTGGTGACGCGATCAATGACCGCCCAATAACGCGCGTCCTCAAACAGGCCGAGATACAGGGTATCGCCTACCGCGAGCGCATCCTGCGCTATGGCTTCGGGGTTGAGCTGCACGAATCTAAAGCGAAGTGAGGCGGCGAGGGCTGCGGCGATATGATCGGGCAGCGAAGCCACGTCGAACCGCGGTTGGGACTTCTCCCACTGGGGCTCCACTATCAGCGGGATCAGGCCTTCGCGCGTAGCTTCAGCAGCGGGTGCGGCTGCCTCCCACAGCCGCGGGGAGTCATACGCAACGGCCATCGGAGTGGGTAGGTAAAGGACCAGAGACAAGCAGACGCCAAGCACGCCGGCGAAGCGGATCCGTGGCAACGGGGCTGACTTCATTTGGAAGTTTCCTGACTCGGACTGTGTGATTGAGCCGAGTTTTCGCAAGGTTACGGGGGACGACGGGAAGACTAGCAGGCTTGAGGCGAAAAAACGCTCCCAGATGCGTCAGTTTCATCCGGCGAGTTTGGCCTCGGCAAAGACGGCTTCGAAGGCTTGGTCAAGGGCTTGGATGGCCTTGGCGAGGGGGCGAGCAGGCGCCTTGGGGCAACCGTCGAGGAGCTCGGAGAGTCCGGGGCGCAGGATGCGGGCATCGAGCTTGGGGAAGAATAGCCCGTCTTCGACTATTCGCGCCCATTTTTTGCGTAACCCCTTGTTTGGCCGTTACCGCAGCGGCCAAGGTCGGCACTACAAGACGCTTAGTGGAGGCGGGCTTCCAGGGCGGCGGTGATCCTCGGTGAGGGCTGCGGCTCGGTGTGACGGCTCAAGATCAGGGGGCGTCCAAACGTAAAGGAACGTAAAGGGGTCAACGCAAAGGGGTCAGATTCCTTTTTAGAGGTCCAATTTGGTCTGATCGACGTCCTGGCCCGGTACCACCGGGGGGCTCTTCGGCCTGCCCCGAGCGCCATTCGGATCTGACCCCTTTAAGATAGACCCCTTTAAGATACCTCACACCCTCGGTTGAACCTTCAACTCAGGCTGGGGGGGGTATCCGTCTCCTGTCCGTAGATTCGCGTACAGCGCTGTGGGCGAATAAACGGACATCCTGAGCCTCATCCGTGGCATAACTTTGACTTCGGACGACTTACGAGGACGCGGGATCTGTGGTCAGGTCTGCGGACGGTAGCTGGCTGGGGGGGTGGGGTTGGTCGGATGTTGGATTGCAAGACCCTGCGGTCGGTCGATCAGCCCGACTTGGATCTATCAAAAGGGATCTGACCCCTTTACCCGACCCCTTTACCCCGTTGGGCAGACCCGAGTGACCTTGGAGAGCGTCATAGGGCTCTTCGAGCAAGGCGCAACGGCCGAAGAGATCGCCCTGCGCTTCGACGCCCTGAACCTGCACGATATCTGCGCGACCTTGGGGTATTACCTCGGCCATCGCCAGCAAGTGCAAAGCTACCTGGGCCGCCAGCAGCAAGGCTCGTTCGCGGCGCGGGGCGAGGCTGAGTTGCGATCAGGCACGGCGCAGATCCGCGAGCGCATCGACTGCTGGCGGAACCTTGGCGATGGTCCGGCTGGTGGCTGACGGGAACCTCGGCGGAAACATCCTGCGCGGCGTCCTGCAGCGCGCCTTGTCCGTAGATTCGCGTACGGCGCTGTAGGCGAATTTACGGACATCCTGAGCCTCATCCGTGGCGTAACTTTGACTTCGGGCGGCTTACGAGGACGCGGAATCTGTGGCCAGGTTTGCAGACGGTAGCTGGCTGGGTGGGGTTGATTGGGTATCGGATTGCAAGACCCCGGCGCTTCTCGGTGCTTCTTTGACTTGACCCCGTAACCCACTTACTCGGGTGCTGGACTGCAGGGCCTGACGCCATTGCTCAATTGTTCCTCGGAGAAATGTTATGAACTCAAAGTTGGCCAACCACTTGGCGTGCTTAATATTCACATTGCCCTTGATCGGCACTGCAATTGCCGCGGATGAGCCTTTTCCTACGCAGGATTCCGACATTGCGCCATTAGCTGCCCCAACTCCAGGGGACGGCAAGATCGCGGTGATGCAAACCGCATGCTACACAAACGTGAAGGATTGCTCCGGACGCGCGGTGTGGCGTAACACCTACGGGCGCACCATAGGATGCTCAGTATTTTGGAACAATGGCGGATCTGGCAGGTCCAACTTCGTCATCAAGCCTAACGAGACCGCCACATACACTGTGCGATACAACGACACCACTGCGTGCGTATGGGTAGAACAAGCTCCTGTTCCCGAGAGTGCAAAACGATCCTACATTTACGTAAAGAAGGAATAGCCCATAAGGCAGCAGGATACGACGATCCGGGGTCAGGATCCGGGGTCAGGATCCGGGGTCATCCGGATCCGGGCTCAGGTCTTGCAATACGACATCTAAAAGGAAGGCTTTGGCCACTCGGTCAGATCCTTGATTGCAAGACCTGCCCCGGGCGCTCTACAACAGAAAAGGCCAAAAAACGACTTTTTGAGGCCACCCCTCCAAGCGGCTTGCGTAGGATGGTGCAATAGTCTTGGAATGCGACATCTAAAGGGTACGCTCTGGCCACTCGGTCAGATGCTTGATTGCAAGACCTGACCCGGTCGGCCTTGACCCGGTCGGCCTTGGTCACCAGTTAGCTGACCCCGACGCTTTGCGGCGCCTCTGGATTGCGACACCCCGGCGCTGCGCACTGTGAGGCGGGTGTTGGATTGCAAGGCATCGGCGCATCCCTATTTTGCAACCAAGCGAGGCCGATGCAAGCATGAAGCCACCTTCCACGACTCGGCTATGGAACGTTTACGAGACTGGAGCGAGCATTGCTTTCCTTTTTCTGTGGGTCGCCATGCCGGGTTGCTCACTAAGGATTGAGTGAAAAACAAGTAATACATACGCTCAGCTAATACCGTGCGCATCGACGACGTAGTTCCAATGACCGAGGACGTCGTCATGGCGAATGAATCTGTCCTTGAGGTCGCGGAACGTCTCGGAGCATTTGCGG
>JBGSUY010000032.1:0-2618 GCA_041753195.1 Chromatiaceae bacterium | reverse complement strand
GGGAGGGCCCAAAGGTCAGGCCGCCGCCGTGCCGGCGGAGGGCCCGCGCAACCTCAGGCCCAGCACCATACCGGTCCCCGAGACCCTGGCCGTAGCGCCCCCCGGGACCGGGTCGAGCGCGCGTTTCAACGCCACCTGCACGGCCTGCTATATGTGCGTGAGCGCCTGCCCCACCCGCGTCATCCAGCCCGCGCTCCTGGCCTATGGGACCCGGGGGCTGCTCCAACCCAGCCTCGACTTCGGGGTCGGCTTCTGCACCCATGCCTGCATACGCTGCGGCGAGGTGTGCCCCACAGGGGCCATCCGGCACCTCGCTGTCGAGGCGAAGAAGCGGGTGCGGATGGGCCAGGTCCACTTTATCGAGGACAACTGCGTGGTGGTCACGGACCGCACCGCCTGCGGGGCCTGCGCCGAGCACTGTCCCACCCGGGCGGTCTACATGGTGCCCTACGACGCGGACCCCCGGCTCACCCTACCGGAGCTGGACCCGGAGGTGTGCGTCGGCTGCGGAGCCTGTGAGCATGCCTGCCCCGTGTGGCCCCACAAGGCCATCTATGTGGGCGGGGAGGCCGAGCAGGGGGTGGCGCAACCGCCCCGGGAACGGTCACCAGAGGGTCCAGTCACCCCACCAGCCGTTCCGGGCGACGGGGCGGACTTCCCGTTCTGATCCGCCACTCGGAACCGGTGACGCCTGGGCCAAGACCCGCCACAAGGGTGACTCAGGGGGCCAACCCGTCCAGTGGCCGGGCGAAGTCGACCTCGGTGCTAGACTGGGATGGCGGATCCTGACCACCAGACCCGAGCCGTCAACAGCCACCGAGCCGCCCATGAGTCCCGACAGGCCCCGCCACTCGGCCCACTCGGCAAGCGCCTCCTCGGCCCTCGTCACCGGCTGGATCGGCGTCGCCTTGACCCTCGGCGGATGCGCCACCCAGGTCCCCGAGCCGATCCGCAATCCCATCACGAGCCCGGTGGCAGTGGCCCAGGTACAGGCCCAGCCCGAGCGCCATCTGGGTCAGCGGGTCCGCTGGGGCGGGACCATCCTGGGGGTCAATAACGGCGAGCGGACGACGGAGATCGAGGTCCTGGCTCGGCCCCTCGGACGCGACGGTGCCCCCACATTCGGGTCCTCGGGCCAGGGGCGGTTCATCGTTGAGGTGACCGGCTTCCTGGACCCGGCCGAGGTACCAAAAGATCGGGAGCTGACTGTGGTCGGGATCATCACCGACCACCGGACCCGGCCCGTTGGGGACTATCCCTATGTCTACCCTATCTTGCGTGCCGAGTCCCGGCATCTGTGGCCGGAACAGACCCCTGCGGCCGTCTACGGACCCGCCTACCCTTGGTCTGGCCCCTGGTTCGGTCCTTGGTACGATCCCTGGTACGGACCCGTCTACCGCCCCTACTATGGCCTTCCCGAAAGGCACTGGTACTAGGAGACCCCACAGCGAGAAGCGCCGGATGAGCAGCCATCGACTGAGAGCAACCACGGCGGCCGCTGCCGCCCTGTCCGCGGTCCTCCTTACGGGCTGCGCGACCACCGACTGTGCGCCACCTCCCGGCAATGCCGCCGTCACCCCGGCCCAGGTCGCAGCCACCGGCGGTCATACGGGGGAGCGGCTGCGTTGGGGCGGAACCCTCGCGTCCGCCCGCAACCTCGCCGACAGCACGGAGCTGGAGGTGGTGGGCTATCCCCTGGACCGTTGCGGCGAGCCGCGCACTGGGGCCCAACCCATAGGGCGCTTCATCCTGGTCAGACCGGGCTATCTGGAGACGGCAGACCGACCCACGGGCAGCCGCGTCAGCGCCACCGGTCTCATCACCGACGTTCGGGAGGGACAGGTCGGGGGTGCCCCCTATCGCTTTCCGCTCCTGCAAGCCAATGACTTGAAATGGTGGGCCGAGGAGGCGCCGACCAGGGCCTACACCCGACCCTGGGTCACCATCGGCATCGGCGGTGGAAGCGGCGGGGTCGGCGGCGGGATCGGGGTACTCTTCTGATCGCGCCCGAGGGCCCTGCTCAACCCGTTGGGGCGCCGCCCCGGCGCGATTGAGCCGACCAACGCCTCAGAGGTTGTGAAAAATCTACTGCGCGCCCCGATCGCCGCGTCGCGTGCTCGTTCGCTTCTCGCCTATCTACTTGATATGTCTCGTCGCTAACTGCGCGGCTCCTTGCGCTCGGGGCTGCTCGCAACGATTTGTTCACAACCTCTCAGCGCCTGCGAGGTCGCTTCGCGGCGGGGCACCGCTCCTACCGCCAGCCGGCAAGGATCCGCATACAGATGGCGTTCATCTCCACCGCCCGTTCCGGGGTCTCGGCCTCCGTGTAGGCGCGCAGCTCCGGGGCGTTGCCGGAGGGGCGCAGGTGGGCGATCTCGCCGCTCTCGAAGGTGATGCGCAGCCCATCGGTGGTGTCGAGCCCCGCCACGGGTCCGAACCAGTCGCCGAAGACCGCCTGAGCCGCGGCGCAATTCTGCTCCAGATCTCCACGTGTGAGCGCGGCGATGCGCGCCTGGCTGATCTCGGTGGGGAAGGCCTGGATGCGGTCGCTGTGGGTGAAGCGGCGGGGCAGGTCCTGAGCTAGGGCGGAGACCGGCCGGCCCTGCCCCCGCGCCTCC
>JBGSUY010000031.1:0-2471 GCA_041753195.1 Chromatiaceae bacterium | reverse complement strand
CCGCAAATGCTCCGAGACGTTCCGCGACCTCAAGGACAGATTCATTCGCCATGACGACGTCCTCGGTCATTGGAACTACGTCGTCGATGCGCACGGTATTAGCTGAGCGTATGTATTACTTGTTTTTCACTCAATCCTTATCGTCGCCAGATAACTCGCCCAAAAGGCCGTAACGACAGAAAGCGGAAAGCGCGTAAGTTACACCGGTCTCATGCGAGTAAGAGAAAGTGAGGGAGCCGTCCTCTGCTTCGCTCTGTTTGAAGATCGCGGTTGGCGAATAGGGCTCATCGTAGTCGACTATGGCAGCGACCATAACATCCAGGGCACCATCCCTATCATAATCGAACCATAAGGGCATTCTTCGCCCCCATGGATTACAATTGCCAATTTCGGTGCAGATCGCACTATCCAAGGGATATTCGAATCCCGCTCGCGCCATGATGTCCTCGAATCTTCCCGCACCGTCGTTCATCCAAAAAAGATTCGCCCACGCGAGGTCCGAGACTTCAAGGACGTCATCGTCCCCGTCGTTGTCGAAGTCTGCCCAAGCCCGCCCGTGGCTGTCCGTGCGTCCCTCGAAAGTGGGTAGTAATCCCCATTCTTCATCGAAGGCCTCTATGAATTCGCTGAAGGTTCCGTCGCCTTTGTTGATGTAAATGACGGTTGGAGTGTATTGATGCTTATCCAGCCAGATGTCTGGCAGCCCGTCTGTGTTGACGTCCGCCCAAGCCGCTCCTACCGATTCTCCTCGATCCACGACTCCCGCCTGAGCACTGACATCCGCAAACCGTATCTCAGCACGGCTCGCGGCAATGCCCAAGAAGAAGACTACGGCTCCCGCCACCAGGTCACGCAATGTGCACCGTTGTTTCTTGTTCATCTTACCCCTCGTTGCATGTTGCTTTCCTTTAGTTTAGCCAGTATACCCCGCAGAAGCGTTTTCGGCGATGTGATTACCCCGGACGGAACAGGTAACGTAGAAGTTTTTCGTCAACAATGAGCGCAGCTCCTGGTAATGGCGCTGGGGATTGTTGAAGAAGCTTTTACACGCCTCGCGGAGGTCGTTGAGGGACTCGTAGTAGCGGTTGTAGAGCACTTGCTAGTTGAAGAGCGTCCAAAACCGTTCGATGAGTTTGAGGTAGATGCGCCGCGACAGACTTGACGCCCCGCAAGCGGGGACCGGGGAAACGGGGACGGGTGGGTCTCAGGTGGGATCGCGGAGTCTTGCGTGATCCTAGCCAGCCTCGCGGACTGCCGTCGCCGCGGCGCAAGGACGGGCCCCGATCCCCTGGAGGGCCGCCTTGCCGCGCACCGTGAGGTCGGTGACGAAGCGGAACTGCTGGCGTGGGTGCACCGGATAGGCCCGGATGCGGTAGTGGGTGCCCCAGGGCCGTTCCTGGGCCACCACCGCCACCGGCTGGTCGAGCTGCAGGAAGGGGCTGGTAAGGGCGAGGTCCCACAGGGCGCGGCAGACCCGGGCGGCGTCGTGGTCGGGATGGAGATAGAAGTCGGCGACGCACTGCAGGGTCGGTGCCCCGTTGTTGGCGTTGTGGATGGGCTCGCTCCACAGCTTGAGATGGGGGATGCTCACCAGGTCGTCGTCCGGCGTGACGACCTGCACGGTGCGCATCCCGACCTTCTTCACCTCACCGTAGACGCCGGCGACTCGGATCCAGTCACCCGGCCGGTAGTCGAGCTCCACGGTCGCGACCACCCCAGCGATCAGGCTGCTCACGTAGTCCTTGAGCGCAAAGCCAACGGCCAGGCCAACGGCGCCGAGCACCGCCACCATGTTCTGGAGGGAGGGCTCGATCAGGATCGGAACCACCAACAGCACGGCGCCGAGCAGGATCAGCAGCCGTAGGGCCGGGATCAGGGCCAGCACCAGATAGTGGGCACGTCCGTGGAGCCGGCTGGCGAGCCAGGGCAGGAACCGCTGGCTGCCGGTGATCAGCAGGGCCGTTGCCAGCAGGATGAGCACGAGCTCGATCAGGGCCCCGGAATCCAGGGGGTTGAACAGGCGCGCGAGGTCCGGATCCTCGGTCATGGCAGGGGGCCTCGGGTTAGAAAGGGTCCACCAGGAAGCTGCGCTCGCGCAGCATTTCCCGGGCCGCGGCATAGCCGAGGCTGGTGACCCGCCGCCGCTCGCCATCCGGCTCGACGATCCCCAGGGCCTCGAGCCGCGCGAGCAGGGAGGCGATCTGGCCCGCTGGCAGTGGCAGGAGCTCTGGCAGCAGCGGCGAGGGGAGCCCGTTATGCAGCAGCAGGGCGTGCAGGATGAGCACGAAGTCGTCGGCGCGCTCCGCCGGCGGCACTGGCTCATTCAGGGAGTCGCTCAGCCACAGGGTATCCTCCCCTTGCGCTCCGGGCGGTCCCTGGCCGTCGGCGGGCTGCCCCTGATCCGATTCCGGCTCGGTGCGCAGCCGCTGGCGCCAGTAGCGCCAGGCCACAGCGGGGTTGCCGCGGCAATG
>JBGSUY010000030.1:0-5004 GCA_041753195.1 Chromatiaceae bacterium | reverse complement strand
GTAGAAGGCCTGCAGCCGCTCGGCCAGGGAGCCGCGCCGCGGCTGGCCCCGCAGCAATCGCAGCAGGACCTGGACGTCGCCCCGGCTCATAGGGTGGCAACCAAGTCGGCCACGTGGAAGCCGGCATAGGTGTGCACCCGGTCGTGACGCTGGAGGTCCCGAGCGAGGGTCTCGTGGAACATCAGGCGCTCGCTCAGTCGCTCCCGACGCTCCCCGACCTCGATCAGGTCCAGATAGGCCGGTGCCGCATGGGCGCTGCGGAAGATGACCCGTGCGTCAGGGGTCGCCCGGCTTAGGATGGCGGACCACTCCTCCGCCAGGGCCTCGGGATAGTAGCTGCTCATCCAGTCCATGTGGTCTAGGAGCACGAACCGGGATACCCGCTCCTCGGTCGCTTGCAGGAACTGGGTCACGGTGCAGGTGTGCGGCACCACCCGATCGGCCAGTCCGCCCTTGAGCAACTGAAAGTTCTCCGGCTTGAGGTACTCCGGACAACAGGTCCGCGAATAGCGGCCGTTCACATAGACGGCATAGAAGTAGTTGGTCCAGACGGGAAGCTCCCGGAAGACGTACTCCAGGGCCTCGCGGATAAACCCGGCGACACCCTTCTGGTGCTGGGCCTGGACCTGCTTGCGCTGGGCATGGGGCACCCCGAGCATGCTCATGGTGAGCTGACGCGACAGGGTCCAGTTCACTCCAGGGCTCCAGATGCGGGGTCCGATGCAGCGGTCATAGATGGCCCGTTGCTCCTCCAGGCTGCGGGCCCCGAACAGCGCCGAGACGCTCGCCGCCAGGCTCGGACGGATCTTGAGGTAGGCGTGGAAGGTACGCGCCACCTTGCCCGCGAGACCCTGAAAGTAGAAACCGCCGCGCCCTGGGGCGAACCAATGAAGCCGCTCGTCCCAGAACCCCCGCGCGAAGGAGGAGAGGTCGGGGCGCAAGGACTGGTGGTAGATCTCCGGTAGGCCCGGATGGATCCCCTTGCCGAACAGGGCGAAGAAGTCCTCGAAGTGGAGGTGACGGATGCCGGCGAGCTTGAGCTCAAGCAGGGCCGTCTGGCGCGGGTTGGCGTCCACCGCATGGACGCGCCGGGGACCCGCGAGGGCATAGTCCAGCACGTTGCACCCGGCGCTGGTGATGACCAGCAGGGTGTCCTGCGGCCTCAGCGCCAGGGCCATGCGATCCACCGCCGGGTCTTCCCAGCAGGTGTTGTAGACGAGTGATCGCGAGTAGATGGCGTTGAAGACCGTGTGGTCAATCCGGTCGCGCAGGGTCAGGGTTGTTTTCACGGCAATGCTCGCTGGGGTCGACGGAACTGTGGGTACGCGATCCAACCCCCAACGATAATCGCCCGTCGTGAATGCCCCGTGACGGTATCGCGACGGCGTTGTTTCAATCACCCGGCGTGACCCCTAGATCGCGCAGCGTCGCGCCGGGACCCAACCCTGGGACCGGGCCGACGTGCCTTGCCGGCACCCAGATCGAGGGGGTCGGTTCGCCCCGATTCGAGCTTGCTTGCTCTGTCACACCCCAACTGCATGACCGTCATGCCCCCGACGCCGGCGCCCTCCAGCGAAGTACCGCCACGGGCCCCGGTCGGTACTCCCGGGGATTCTCGGCGCCCCGGAGGTGCACCGGGGCGGGTTCTCCACGGTTAAGAAATTTTTAAGATCCTTATATCAATCATTTAGGAACTTCGTTCCGGATGCCTGATTACACTCTTCAGCAATCAACAACGGCGCCCGATCCTGGGCCCGGCAACAAGCGAAGAGGAGTGACGGCGATGAAGCGTTTCCATTGGTTCGGTATTGGATTGGCAGTGCTCTCGGTCGCGGGTCTGGCCCGTGCCGCCGATGATGCGGATTCGGGGGTCGAGCGTGGCCGCTACCTGATCTCGGTGAGCGGCTGTAACGACTGCCACACCCCGGGTTACCCGGAGAGCGGAGGGGCCCTACCCGAGTCGGACTGGCTGGTCGGCAGCTCGGTGGGCTTCGAGGGGCCCTGGGGGACCACCTACCCGGCCAACCTCAGGCGCCTGATCGCCTCCCAGTCGGAGGCCCAATGGCTGGAACGTGCCCGGTCCGCCACCCGCCCGCCGATGCCCTGGTTTTCGCTGAGGGACATGAAGGAGGAGGATCTAAAGGCCATCTATGCCTTTGTGCGCAGCCTCGGCGACAAGGGTGAGCCGGCCCCGGACTATGTCCCCCCGGGTCAGGCGGTGCTCACCCCCTACTTCGAGTTCGTGCCCAAGGGGCCGGGCGAGAATCGCCAGGCCGCGCGCTGAGAGGTTGTGAGGAAACCGTAGCGAGCAGCCTCGACCGCAAGGAGCCGCGCAGTGAGCGACGAGACATATCAGGTGGATAGGCGAGGAGCGAACGAGCACGCGACGCCGCGAACGGGGCGCGCAGTAAGTTTATTCACAAGCTCTGAGGGACGAGGGATGGGGGACGAGGGCGACAGTGCCCCTAGGCGACCTCGGTCAGCACGATGGGGCGCTCGACACGGAGCCGGAAACGACCGCGGCCCACCCGCTCGAGCCCCAGGGCGGGGCAGCGCTCCGCCAGGCGACGCTGAAGCAGGATGAGTCGGGCCTCCAGGTTGCTGCTGACCTCTGGCAGTGGGATGTCGGGGTCCAGGCGTAGCTCGCGGTTACTGAACTCCGTCCTGCCGCTGTCGCGATAGTCACACAGGAGCTTCCACAGGATGGCGCCGGCGACGCCCTTTATGAGGTAGGCGTCGCCGGTGAAGATGCTGTCGTTGCAGGCATAGCGTCGCACGGTGACTGGATCGCCCTGGGCTTCTCGCCCCCGGTCCGGAGCGGCCTGCGCGGACTCCGCCGGCTCCGGGCAGGCGTCCCCGGTTTGAATGGCCAAGGCCAGATGCTGGGCCAAACAGACAAGGGCGTCCTCGTCCTCATAGCCGAAGCGCATATCTTGGGGGCTCTCCACATAGAGCACGCCGACCAAGGTCTCGTGGTGGACCATCGGAACCGCGAGCTGACTGTGGGACTCGGCGAGCCCGGGCAGCGGTATCTCCAGCTCCAGGTCTCCAGCCGTCCCGCTCGCGAGCAACTGCTGGCGGAGCGCCCGCCCGTACAGATACTCCTCCGCCATGTGGGCGATGCGGATTGGGGTGCGCTGGGCGGCGGCCACGCCGATGATCCCCTCGCCGAGCAGGATCTCCGAGCCGACTCCGGACTGGGGATAGCCGCGACTCGCCACGGTGTAGAACCGATCGGTCCCCTCGCTCGCCAGGAGCAGCATGGCGTGCTCGATCTCCAGCTCGTCGTACAGGGCCCCCATCAGCTCATCCAGCAGGCCAGCCAGATCCGCACGCCCGGCGATCCGCTCCAGGCAGCGTCGCAGGCCCGCCAGTGGGGAGCGCCGCGGCGCCGGGCGGGGAAGACCGGGGCCCGGCACCGACTCGATGGCCTCCACGCGATAGATGTCCGATCCCCGCAAGCGGAAGACCCTGGCCATGCCGGTATGGGAGGCGATGCCAGCGAGCCGGGCCTTCATGCTCTCGAACAGCGGACCCTCGGTTTCCGTGCGTTGATAGGTCAGGTGCAGCCGAAAGTGGTTCCCGGTCTCCGGATCGATCACCTGAACCGCCGCGCGGGAATTGCTCAGAATGTTGTCGCGGGTCTTGCTGAAGAACTGGAATGACAGGGCGACATGCTGGGGATCGACGTAATGGACCTGGGAGAGATAGGCGATGTTGGGAGTGCCATCGGCGGCGCAGGTGGCGATCACCCCCGGGATGGCGCCGTCCAGACAGGCGCGGATGGATTCGAGCCGCGGTGACGGCACCTGAAGGGACTGGGCGAGGGCCTGCATCAGGACCGCAGCCGCTTGCCGGCATCCGGCCCCGGGGTCTGCTGGAAGGCGGCGCTCGGGGTGAACCGGACCCCCACCAGGTCGGGCATCATCGCCACCACGGCGTCGGCAAACGCCGGCGTGTAACCGATCTTCCCAAGGTCCTCCGCGAAGCGCCGGCGGTAGCCCTGGATCAGAGGCAAGTCCTCCGGGTCGAGGGGCAGGATCCGGGCGTCGTCCCCCTTGAGCTGGAGGGTCTGATGGGTGCTTGGTTGGCTGAACACCACGGCGATGGCCCCGCTCTCCCGCAGGCAGGACAGGACCCCCGCCGCGGTGGTCTGGGACAGGAAGAGGGTGACCTCACGGCGGTCGGAGGCGACGCGACATCCCAGGGCGCGCGCCACCATCGGCGCCAGATCCCCGGTGCGGGCGGCGGCGATGACCGACACGCCCCCCTGCACGAATTCGGCGTCTTGGAGGGACAGCAGTGGCTCTGGCTGCATAGGCCCAAAAGCATAGCAGGGACCCAGGTCGGGTAGTCGAGGGGCCTGCGACTTGGCATCTGTCTCTTGCGGCCTGCCGTTGACGGTAACTGTCAATACCCCCTGGGACTACTGACGTCCACGGCGAACGGGCCAAGGTGGGATGCAGGCCTAAAAGGGCGCTGTCTGGTCCCTGGTTGCCGCGATCACGACGATCAGACGCCAGCGGTGCATCCGCTCCAGCGGCTTGGGAACAGGCTCTCGATGACGCCCGAGCGGTGCAGCACCGCCACCCCCAGGATGTGGCCCCGGTAGCTCACCAGGACCTGGCCTGGCGGATTGGCGGCGCGCTGCTCCGATGTGGGGTCGAAGGTGTCGCGCCGCAGATAGGAATCCCGCTGGTCCCGGTTCAGCTCCAGCCGCGAGCGGGTGGCCGCGCGCCCGAACAGCATGGCCCCGGCGGTGGTGGGCTTGGGCGGCCGCACGTTGGTGCGGTGGAAGAAGAGCCCGCTGCCCTCTGACTTCGGGACGGCCGGAGGGCGATGATCCGCGGCCATCAGGTGGAGTCCCCGGCGGGTCTGGCGGTGTACACGATAAGTCGCCCAGCCCCCCTCCGGAAGACCGTATTTGTTCGCCAGCCCGGCCAGCCACTCGGCCCCGTCCGCCGGGTCCAGGGTCGCGGACTCGGGCGCTGGCTCTGGCGCTGG
>JBGSUY010000029.1:0-2268 GCA_041753195.1 Chromatiaceae bacterium | reverse complement strand
GGGGCGCGGCTCACGGAGCAACGCCGGCGGGTCTTGGAGATCCTCTGCGCGGCCGGTCGACCGATCGGCGCCTACGAGATCCTGGAGGCCATGCGCGATGGCCCCCGGGCCCTGGCCCCGCCCACCGTGTACCGGGCCCTGGACTTCCTGCTGGAGCAGGGGCTGGTGCACAAGATCGAGAGCCTCCACGCCTTCGTGGGCTGCGACCACCCGGGGCAGCCCCACGCCAGCCAGTTCCTGATCTGCGACCGGTGCGGCATCGTCACCGAACTGGAGGATGAGGAGGTCGCTCACAGCCTGCGCAGCGCCGCCGACGGGACCGGATTTCAGCCCGCTCGCCGGGTCGTCGAGTTGATCGGGGTCTGCGCGACCTGCTCAGGCAGGGAGACCCAGACCACCCCGCCATCCCCAGGTCCCGCTGGCGGTTGAAATTGGACGTTCCTTTCTATAGCTTGCCGGTCACAACCTGCTGGGGGTGTCCGACCGCGGTCGGGCTGAGAGAGTCTCTTCGAACCTGATCCGGGTCATGCCGGCGCAGGAAAGCAGGCGGAGCGGCGACAGGCCCTGGTCTGCGATCTGTTCGCCCCCCGCCCCTCCCTCGCCTGCCTCGCCCGCCTCAGCTGAGGCGGGCCTGCCGATTTCAGAATCGAGCCCTAAGGCGGCGCCCTCCCCGCGCCTGCCTGTCCATCCGAGGTCATCATGAGCGCCATTCCCAAAGAATTCATCCAGACGACCGCCCGGCTGTCCGACGCGGTCACCCGGCCCTTCCCGGGCTCCCGCAGGGTCTATGTGGCGGGCTCCCGGCCCGATCTACGGGTACCCCTGCGGGAGGTGACCCTGACCCCCACCCACACCAATCAGGGGATCGAGGAGAACCCGCCCGTCTTCGTCTACGACACCTCGGGCCCCTACACCGACCCCGCGGTGACCATCGACCTGCTGGCCGGGCTCCCCGATGTGCGTGCCGCCTGGATCGCCGAGCGGGGCGACACCGAAAGGCTCGAGGCGCCGAGCTCCGAGTTCGGCCGCCGCCGCCAGTCCGACCCGGCCCTGGCCAGCCTGCGTTTCGAGCACCTGCGCACCCCGCTCCGGGCCAAAGCGGGACGCAACGTCACCCAGATGCACTATGCGCGCGCCGGGATCATCACCCCGGAGATGGAGTACTGCGCCATCCGCGAGAACAATCGGCTGGACGCGCTGCGGGCCGATCCGCGCTACCAGAGGCTTCTGCGCCAGCACCGGGGCCAGTCCTTCGGCGCCAGCCTGCCCGAGACCATCACGCCTGAATTCGTGCGCGAGGAGGTGGCCCGGGGACGCGCCATCATCCCCGCCAACATCAACCACCCGGAGCTGGAGCCCATGATCATCGGGCGCAACTTCCGGGTGAAGATCAACACCAACATCGGCAACTCGGCGGTCACCTCCAGCATAGCGGAGGAGGTGGAGAAGATGGTCTGGTCCGCCCGCTGGGGCGGGGACACCCTGATGGACCTCTCAACGGGCAAGAACATCCACGAGACCCGGGAGTGGATCCTGCGCAACGCCCCCATGCCAATCGGCACCGTGCCCATCTACCAGGCCCTGGAGAAGGTCAACGGCAAACCCGAGGAGCTCACCTGGGAGCAGTTCCGCGACACCCTGATCGAGCAGGCCGAGCAGGGGGTGGACTACTTCACCATCCACGCGGGGGTGCTGTTGCGCTATGTGCCCCTTACCGCCGACCGGGTGACCGGCATCGTCTCCCGGGGCGGCTCCATCATGGCCAAGTGGTGCCTGGCTCATCATGAGGAGAACTTCCTCTATACGCACTTCGAGGAGATCTGCGAGATCATGAAGGCCTATGACGTCTCCTTCAGCCTGGGGGACGGACTTCGGCCGGGATCCATCGCCGACGCCAACGACGCGGCCCAGTTCGCGGAGCTGGAGACCCTCGGGGAGCTGACCAGGATCGCTTGGCGGCACGATGTGCAGGTGATGATCGAAGGACCCGGCCATGTGCCGCTTCAGATGATCGAGGAGAACGTGACCAAGGAGCTGGCTGACTGTTTCGAGGCCCCCTTCTATACCCTCGGGCCCCTCATCACCGACATCGCCCCGGCCTACGACCACATCACCTCCGGCATCGGCGCGGCCAACATCGGCTGGTACGGCACCGCCATGCTCTGCTACGTCACACCCAAGGAGCACCTGGGCCTGCCCGACAAGCAGGACGTGCGCGACGGCATCGTCACCTACAAGATCGCCGCCCACGGTGCGGATCTCGCCAAG
>JBGSUY010000028.1:0-6738 GCA_041753195.1 Chromatiaceae bacterium | reverse complement strand
GACCTGCTGAAGCGCGGCTGGGCGTCCTACGAGGCCGGCAATTACGCCGAGGCCGAGCCGCTCTTCCGCGAGGCGCTGGCGATTGATGAGAAGGCCCTCGGCCCCGAGCACCCGGACTTAGCGACCAGCCTCAACAACCTGGCGGAGCTGCTTCAGGCCACGGGCCGCACCGCTGAGGCCGAGCCGCTCTATCGGCGGGCGCTGTCCATCCGGGAGCAGGCCCTCGGCCCCGAGCACCCGCTTGTGGCGGGCTCCCTCACCAACCTGGCGGGGCTACTTCAGGCCACCGGCCGTACCGCCGAGGCCGAGCTGCTGGACCGGCGCTCGTTGGCCGCTCTATTGGGGGTTAATGCCGCGTACAAGTTACGCATAGCCTCTATGGCGTCAGGAGGGGTCGATTCAATTGCGTTGCCGCCGCTGCGGCCGCCCTCGGAGCAGCTGACCCTGGAGCGCTACCCAAGCCTCGAGTGCAAGAAGCAGGTGGCGGTAGGGGAAGAATTCTCCGTGGTCTTCTCCCTCACCGAGGTGCAGCGGACCGCTGTGGCCCTGATCGAGCAGGGGCAGGCGACGCCGGAGGGACAGTTGGTGCTGTCGCTGCCTGCCGAGGCGGATCGCTGGGAGATCGACGTCGTCCTGCTGGCCGATGGCTTCACCGTGCTGGGGTCCGATTCCTCCCGGATCACGCTGCCGCGCCAGGGAGATTCCGAGGCCGTCTTGTTCCGGCTCAGGGCCGAGCCCATCGGCGCCGAGGCCGAGCGGCGCAAGGTCGCGGTCACCCTCTGGCACAAGGGGGCATACCTGGCGCGGATCGCCCGCGAGGTGAGCGTGGTCGATCAACCGCTCGCGGCCGGTGCTCCGGCTCCCATCGCGACCCTGGCCGACCTGCCGCAAGCGGGGAAGCAGCAGAGGCCGCCGGCGCCGGTTGCCCTGGACCTGGGATTGGAGGCCCCGGACCTGACACTCTGGGTCCAACATCGGACGGGGCCGGATGCGAGGGAGCGAGTGACCCTGATGCTCATGTCCCAATATCTCTTCCCGCCCTTGACTCACCAGTTCGACCTTCCGGCGGACGCCCGGGCGTGGTTGGAGCGTTACTACGGCGAGCTGAGCCGCCGCGGTCGGGGCGTGGCGCTCGTCACCGAGGGAGCGGGCGCGGACGCCCCCAACTCCGAGCGCGGGGTGGACGAGAACGTCGCCTTCGCCCGCGGGTTCGGGCGTGAGCTCTACCGGCGCTTCGCACCAGAGCCGTTCAAGCAGGCCTTCTGGAAGCTCAAGGATGCGCTTGGGTCGGATTTCGACTCGATCCAGATCATGAGCAATGACCCGACCCTGGTGTGGGAGCTGATGCGGCCCGCTCGGGGTGAGGATGAGGGCGAGTTCCTCGCCGTCGATTTCCGCGTGGCGCGTTGGTACATCGGCGAGGACAGTGCCCTGTTGATGCGTCCTCCCCAGATCCTTCCCTTCAAGGAGCTGATCGTCATCGCCCCCCGCTATAGCGAGCGTGAGCTTCCCTACGCCGCGAAAGAGCTGGAAGAGCTCAGACAGGTGCCCGGCTTTTCTCCGTGGGGAGGACGCTTGGCCTCCGTCAGGCAGCTCTTGATGCAAGGCGGCGCCGTCACTGGCTTCATCCACTTCGCCGGGCACGGCACCGTGCGCGCGGTGGACGCGGGGCTGAATGAGTACGCCATCGAGCTAGAGGATCAGTCCGTTGACCTAATGACCTGGCGCGGGCTCGTGGGCGACGGCGGCGACGCCCATCCCTTCTACTTTTTCAACGCCTGCGACGTGGGCCAGATCCATCACGTCGCAAACTTCGTGGAAGGCTGGGCGCCGGCCGTGCTGGAGGCGGGGGCGAGCGGCTACGTGGGAGGTCTCTGGCCGCTCGCCGACCGGGGGGCGGCGGAGTTTGCGGCGCGCTTCTATCACACCTTGGCCGCGGGGCTCGCCCAGGGGCTGGTCACGGTGGCCGATGTGCTGCGTGAGACCCGCCGGTACTTCTACGCAAACGGCGACCCGACATTTCTGGGTTACGTCTACTACGGCGACCCGAACCTGAAGTTGGCGATGCAGCCAGCCCCCGGCGGAGGGGCCGTGTCGGCGCCACATTGATGCGCGCCGCCCACTGTGAAGCCCGCGGCCATTAAGGGCACCTTGACGAATTCAAGGTGCCCGTGCGGGGCAGGAATGCCCCGCCATTTTCAAGCGCCTAAGCGCGTTAAAATGAAGCGAAGCGGAAACTGCGCTTTTCGCTTCGCGTCTCGGAAAATGCCAAGGAAGGCATTTTTCGAGGTGCCATGAAGTGTCGCCGCGACCATCCGCCACAACCGACCACTTTCTCTAGCAGGAGGCTGAGTGTCTATGCACAAGAACCCTGGTTCCCGGCTCGCGGCCCTGGTCCTGTCCCTGGGCCTGGGTGGAATGTTGACTGGGTGCGAGGCCGAGCAGGCCGCGCCTGGCCCGGAGATTTCCGAGGTGTCGGGCTGTGACCCGAGTGTTGCGACAGAGACCGGCGGACATCGGCGTCTCGCCCTGGTGGTGGGCGTCGGTCAGTACAAGAACCCGAGCATCCCGGACCTCTTGGGGCCGCCCAACGACGCGCGCCGCTTCTACACCCTGCTCACGGATGAGAATGGCTATGGCTTTCCCAAGGAAAATGTCTGTCTGCTGCTCGACGAGGAGGCCAATACCGCGCGCTTCAAGCAGGCCTTCGAGGATGCGCTCATGAAGCGAGCCCGGCCCCAGGATGTGGCGGTCGTCTTCTACGCCGGTCACGGCTCCCAGGTCCCCGACCGCAACGACGACGAGCCCGATGGCTGGGACGAGACTTTCATACTCCACGACGCGCGGACCGACGGCATACGCGACCTTGTAGACGACGAATTCAACGCCATGCTCGCCGGCCTGCGGGAGAAGTCCCAGAACATCGCGCTGTTCATCGACTCCTGCAACTCGGGCACGGCGACGCGCGCGCCCGAGGCAAGCACCACCATGGCCCGCTTCTTTACCCCAGACACCGCGCCGGGCGATACGGGGACGACCACAACCGGCGGTGGGGGCGATGGGGCCGAGTCCTGGGCCCCGGCAGATCTGCCCGGGGTCGTGGTCTTCACCGCGGCCACCGACAGCAAGCCCGCGCTCGAAAGGAACGGGCGCGGCATCTTCACGGATGCCTTGTTGCGGGTGATGTCCCAGGTGCGTGATGAGCCCCTCACCTACGCCCAGGTCGCGCGCCAGGCCCCGCTGCTGGTGGCAGCCGAGAGTCCGCAGGTGCCCTACTTCCATGGCGATCTCGCGAGGCCCGTGTTCGGCAACGAGAGCCGGACCCGGCCGGTGGCCTGGGAGGTGAAAACGCTGGGACCGCCGCTGGAGCTGGCGGGGCCGCCTCTGCCCGGACTGGGTGTCGGGGCGGAGCTGCGCATCTATGGGGGCGGGGTGAGCGGCGCGGATACCCGCGACCCCGGCAAGGCCAAGGCCACTGTCGTGATCACGTCGATGACGGGCCTCAATGCCAAGGCGAAGGTCTCTGAGACCGCCTCGGATGCCCCAGCGATTACCGCCGGTGACCTCGCGGTCCCGGTACGGCCGGCGGACAGCTTCACCACGCTCAAGGTCCGCACCCGTCCGAGCGGCGAGCCCGGCGGGGTCCCCGAGGAGCAGGCGGGCCGCCTGCGCACGCTGGTCAAAGAGGACGCGGAGGCGAGTGCCCTGGTCGAGCTGACCGAAGGGCCGGGAGACTTCGAGATCAGCCTCGGCGGTCAAGGTCAGCTGGTCTTGCGCGGCCCGGAGAACCGCATCCGTAACACCTACGCGGCTGAGCGCGACGTCCCCCGAAGCCTGTGGCAGCACGCCCGCCAGCTGGCGCTGCGGCAGCTCCAGGGCGAAGGGGGAGGGGATTTCGTCGACAACGAGACCCTCCAGGTCAGCCTGGTCGAGGCACCGGCGAAGCGGCAGAGCGCCTGTGCCCACGGCACCTGGCGACAGGCGGAGCCGAACACGGAGCAGGTCATCCCGCTCTGTCATGCGTGGAACCTGCGCGTGAAGCTCTCCGAGCGATCGCCGCAGCCGCTCTTGATCGGGGCGCTGGTGCTCTCCACCGATGGCAGCGTCTTTGCGCTTCCGCGGGACGAGCGCAAGATCCCGTTGCAGCCCGGCGAGGACTACACGTTCCAGGGGCGCGGCGAGACCTTCAGGGGCACCCCGCCGCTCAATGTTCAGGACCGGGTGCTGGTGTTCGGGACCCAGCTGAGCAATCCGGTGGACTGGAGTCTCTTTACCGAGACGGCGAAGACCCGCGGCGCGAGAGCCGCACCGAGCGCGCTGCACAGAGCCCTCGATCGCTACCTGAGCGCCCCTGGAACCAGGGGGATCGGACAGGCTGAGGAGGGTCCCGTCGAGGACACGACCTGGACCCTGAGCAACGTGACCGTGCGGGTCGAGGCGAATCCGGGCTTTCTCGAGCCGGCCGAGCCCGGGCAGGCGCCCCAGCGCCGCGAGTACACCATCGCCAACTTCGACATTCGCCCCTACCTGCCAGACGACCACGCGACTGCCCTCTACAAGGTCCTGTCGGTGGCGGATGGGCTGGCCCGCTCCTCGGCGAGCGACGGCTACGGCTACAAGCAGCACGCCTGGGACCGGCCAACGGACGCGGAGAATCTCAAGTGGGGGATCGACTGCTCACGGGCGATCTGGTACGCCTTTACCCGGGCGGATCTACCCTACAACCGCGACAACAGCTATCTGTCCACGGCGATGATGGTCGGCCGCAACACGCCCATGAAGGACAACTTCGAGAGCTGCTCGAACGACCCCGACCTGCGTCTGGGTGACATCCTCGTCTACCGGGACGACGGACGTGGCGACGGCCATGTGGTGATGGTCATCGATCCAGAAAAGCGGATCGCCTGGGGCTCCCACGGCTGGGACGGGACGCCGCGGGACCTTCCGGTCGCGTCCGATACCGGCGTCGAGTACCAGAAGATCAAGTACAAGCCCGACTGGGAGCGCTGGGACCGCCGAACCATGGACCTCAAGGCCTGCTGGCGATACCGCGATTTCGAGCAGCAGCGCATCACCCAGCGCGGACTCCCCGGTACCGCGGCGCTTGAGAACATCTGCGACAGCAACAAACGCTGCGGCCAGATGTGACAAGCCGGGTCGGTTCCAGCCCGATCCCGCCCCCTGCGCGCCATCCGCGCAGGGGGGGCGCCCAATGGCTAGGCGGTCAGCACGAAGTAGAGCACGATGGCGGCGACCAGGATGCCGCCGTCGACCAGATAGCCCCACCAAGGCAGGTCCTGGATGCGAACGAGCACGCCCACCGTGCCGGTACGGCCCCTGATCTGGGAAGTGCCCCCAATGATCCAGGAGGCCGCGCCGATCAACAGGGCGGCCAGCCCGAAGACGATGAAGCCGACCTTGTTCGGGTGGTCCAGGGGACCAAATGGCTCGATCACCCCGTTGAGGAACATCAGCAGTCCGATGATGATGAGCGCGAGGAACCCGATCCAGCCGGGAATGTAGGAAAGCAACTTCGAGAAGTCCATCTTCAGCTCCTTTTCCCCTGCGGGGAGCCACGTGTCTAGGGCGAAGGAAGCGCAGATTGACTGCGCTTCGCGTGCGGGCCAAGGAT
The DNA here is from genome assembly GCA_041753195.1 of Chromatiaceae bacterium. Taxonomy (GTDB): domain Bacteria; phylum Pseudomonadota; class Gammaproteobacteria; order Chromatiales; family Chromatiaceae; genus Thiodictyon. The sequence continues at coordinate 1,106 of JBGSUY010000028.1, read as the reverse complement.
GGCCGCCATTTTCAAGGTCCTTAGGATCGATTCAAGAACGACCGAAACAATGCTGTTAGGTTGGGCTGAGGTACGAAGCCCAACGATCGAAGCAGAGGAAACCCCCCCAGGTTTGGCCTCGTACCCTCCGCCCAACCTACATGTTCCTGCTGTTTCTGAACCGTTCTTCAGGCCCTTCAAAATGCCGCGTTCCGAGACTCGCGTGTCTCGGGACGCGGGCTGATTACATGCCAGCATGGCAACCGATCAGCGCCCCATGAGTATGGCAGAGAAAAAAAAGGCCACGCGTCACCCGTGTGGGCGAGCCGAGTGACGAGGCATTGCCCCCACAGGGAGCGCGGGTTAGTGGACGTGCAACAGCGGTTCTCGGCACCAGTCACGGAGGTGGGGGGTCCCAAGTGCATACGCTGGCGCCCTTCGATCGCTGGGGCAGCTGCACACACTCAAGCTGCGGGCGGCTCGGGAGGAACGTCAACGAAGCCGATCTTGAAGGTATCACTTGTCCGCTGTACTCTTATATGAAAGACAAGCGATAAACCCTAATGTTCACAGACCACGCCCCAAGCCTTCCTGACCACAGCCTTGCCGATCGCATCCACGAGGCGCAGCTCAGCCTGCAATCGCGCCCGGACGCCGCCGCGGTGTTCGACCGTGCGACCACCGCCTTCATGCGGGAGCTTCTGTCCCTGGATGATGGGCTCCTCGCTGCCGGCCGTGACCGCCGCCTGCTGGCGCAAGACGACATGACCCTGCTCGCCGAGCTCCTCATCGAGGCCCTCCGCGCGGACCCATTGGCGCCGAAGGAGCTGCGGTTGCGCCTACGTGGGCAGTTGGCACTGCGCTCCCTACTGGCGGAGAGCGGGGGCGTCCTCACCGCCGCTCAGGCGGCCGAGCTGCTGGGCATCACCGAGGACGCGGTGCGCAAGCGTGCCCGGCGCGGCAAGCTGCTGGTCCTCCCCCGCGGCGGCCACCAGGTCTATCCGGCCTTTCAGTTCGATCTGGAGCGCCGGCGGCTGGCGCCGGGGCTAGACGCCATCCTGCCCCTGCTGGACACCGACAGCGCACCGGCCAAGCTGCGTTTTTTCCTCACGCCGGACGCGGACCTG
>JBGSUY010000027.1:0-5537 GCA_041753195.1 Chromatiaceae bacterium | reverse complement strand
GGCCGTGCGCGGCCGCGACCACTGGGAGCAGGTGGCCCAGGGGATGCTCACCCTGCACCGCGAGCACGGCGCGGAGGCGGCCCCTGCCATCGCCGCACTAGTGGAATCCCGGCGCCTGTGAGCGCCCGGCGAGTTGACGATGGCCGGTCCAGAGGGTGATCCGCGGATGATGGGTGGACCCCAAGGCGAGCCGGGCACCATCAGCGGTCCCCAGGGTGGGCCAGGCATCATGGGCGGTCCACAGGATGGACCGAGCTCGGCGTGATCTAAAAGCCCCGCTGAGAAGCGCCAGCTTAGACGCTGCCAATCTCTCTCCGAGGCTCGGAATGGTGGATCGCTCGATCGGGTATCCTCCCTCCCTAGCCTCCGGACGGACTGGCGCGGCGGAGAGAGGCGGCGAAGAGCAGCGGGACCACGTCCTCGAAGCGGGAGACGAAGTGGATCGTGAGTCCCTTGCGGACGTGCTCGGGGACTTCCTCGTACTCGCCCCGGTTGTCCTCGGGTAGGAGGATCTCCCTGATCCCGGCGCGGCGGGCGGCGATCAGCTTCTCCCGCACCCCGCCGATGGGGAAGACCTCGCCCGTGAGAGTGATCTCGCCGGTCATGGCGATGCGGCGCACAGGCTCGTTGCGTGCCAGCGACAGCAGGGCCGAGGCCATGGTGATGCCGGCGGAGGGCCCGTCCTTGGGCGTGGCCCCGGCGGGCACATGCACATGGATGAAGGCCTTGTCGAAATAGGCCGGGTCGGCGCCGAACTGCTTGGCGTGGGAGGTGAGATAGCTGTAGGCGATCTCCGCGGATTCCTTCATGACGTCCCCGAGCTGGCCGGTGAGCTTAAAGCCCCGGCTCTGATCATGGGCGCGCACCGCCTCGATGGAGAGGGTCGCACCGCCCATCGCCGTCCAGGCGAGCCCGGTGACCACCCCGGGACCCGACAGCTTACGCTCGTCCCGGAAGACCGGGCTGCCCAACAGGCCCTTGAGGTCCCCCTCGGTGACCGTGACCGGCGGCTGCTCCCCCTCCAGCATCCGCACGGCCACCTTGCGGACGATCCGGGCGAGCTGTTTCTCCAGCCGCCGCACCCCGGCGTCCCGGGCATAGGCCTCGATCAGGCCCCGCAGGGTCTGGGTGTCGAGCTTGACCGTCCCTTTGGGTAGCCCGGCGCGCTCGATCTGGCGGGGGAGCAAGTATTTCTTGGCGATCTGGAGCTTTTCCTCGGCGATGTAGCCCGAGAGCTGGATCACCTCCATGCGATCCAGCAGCGGTCCCGGGATGCTGTCGGTCTGGTTGGCGGTGCAGACGAAGAGCACCTTGGAGAGATCGAAGCGCAGGTCCAGGTAGTGGTCCAGGAAATCGACGTTCTGCTCCGGGTCCAGCACCTCCAGTAGGGCCGAGGCGGGATCCCCATGGTAGCTGGCGCCGATCTTGTCGATCTCGTCCAGCATGATCACCGGGTTGGCGGTCCCCGCGTCTTTCATGGCCTGGAGGAATTTGCCTGGCATGGCCCCGATGTAGGTGCGCCGATGGCCCTTGATCTCCGCCTCATCGCGGATGCCGCCCACCGAGAAGCGGTAGAAGCGCCGCCCGAGCGCATCGGCGATGGAGCGTCCGATGGAGGTCTTACCGACCCCCGGGGGACCGACCAGCAGGATGATGGCACCGGCGATCTCACCCTTGTGGATCCCCACCGCCAGAAATTCCAGGATGCGCTGCTTGACGTCGTCGAGCCCATAGTGATCCCGGTCCAGCACCCGGCGGGCGCGCTTTAGGTCCAGCTTGTCCTTGGAATGTTTGCCCCAGGGGAGCAGTGTGATCCAGTCCAGGTAGTTGCGGGTGACGGAGTACTCGGGGGACCCAGTCTCCAGCATGCCCATCTTCTCCATCTCCTCATCAACCCGCTTTTGGGCCTGCTCAGTCAGCTTGAGCTTGGCGAGTCGCTCCTTGAACTTGTCGAGCTCCGCGGTGCGGTCGTCCTTGGCGATCCCAAGCTCCTTCTGGATCACCTTGAGCTGTTCCTTGAGGAGGAACTCACGCTGCTGCTTCTGCATCCGCTCCTCAACGGAGCGCTTGATCTTCTGCTGGGCCTTGGCGAGCTCCCGCTCGTTGTTGAGCAGCACCAGCACCTTCTCCATGCGTGGCAACAGGGGTACCGCCTCCAGGACCTCCTGGAGCTGCTCCTTGCTGGAGGTGGTGAGGCTGGCGGCGAAGTCCGAGAGGTGGGAGGGGTCGTCCGGACCGAAGCGGTCCAGGAACATGCGCAGCTCCTCCACGTAGAGTGGGTTGAGCGGCAACAGCTCCTTGATGGTGTTGATCACCGCCATGGCATAGGCGCGCACCTGCTCGTCGGGCGGGCCGGCGGGCTCGGGCAGATAGGAGACCCGGGCATGGAAGGGGGCAGAGTCGTGCACCCAGCCGTCGATGCGGAAGCGCTGCAGGCACTCGATCAGCACCTGGAGGTGCCCGTCCTGACGGTGCACCCGGTGCACCCGGCAGGCGGTGCCGACACTGTAGAAGTCCGCCGGCACGGCCTCCTCCGAGGTCTCGCTCCCGACCAGTACCACCCCAAGGATCTTGTGCTCGGTCTTACCCACCGCCTTCATGGTGGACGACCAATGCTCGCCGTCCATCATGAGTGGCACGGCCTGGCCGGGAAAGAAGGGGCGGGAGGCCACCGGGAGCAGGTGGATCTGGCCCGGTAGCATGTCGTTGGCGCGAGCCAGGGTCAGTGCCGCCTCGGACTCGGGTCCAACCTCGCTCACGGATGATGCCGGCTCGCCTTCAAGCTCCAGTGGCTCTGACTCCGCCATGGGGTTCTCCTCGTATCATTTACCCAGTTTTGGAAGGGTCGATCTCTGGGCTGCCAAGTGGATTTACAATCGAGCAGCCGGTCGCCCGGTCCGCGCCATAGCGTTCGCCACTCGGGCAAAGTCCCCCACCTCCAGGGTCTCCGCCCGCCGGCCTGGATCAATCCCGACCCCTTCGAGCATCCCGGGATCCACGAGGTTGGACAAGGCGTTGCGCAGCGTTTTGCGCCGCTGGGAGAAGGCGGCAGCGACGATGCGCCCGTGCAGCGGCGGGTCGTCCAAAGGGAAGGGCAAGGGCCGGTAGGGCAAGAGCCGGAGGAAGGCGGACTCCACCGTTGGGGCTGGAGTGAAGGCCCCGGCCCCGATGCGGAACAGGCACTGGGCCCGACACCAGGTCTGGACCATGACCGAGAGTCGGCCGTAGGTCTTGCTGCCCGGTGCGGCGACGATGCGATCCACCACCTCCCGCTGCAGCATCAGGTGCAGGTCCCGGATGCAGTGGGCCTGGTCCAGGAACCGGAAGAGGAGCGGCGTGGAGATGTTGTAGGGCAGGTTGCCGACCAGTCGCAGGGAAGCGGCAGCCGGGGCCAGGGCGCAGAGATCGAAGCTCAGGGCGTCCCCCTGGTGGATGCGCAGGTCCCCCAGACCGCCAAGGCGTGCGCGCAAGGGCTCGATGAGGTCGCGATCGAGCTCCACCACGTCCAGGGCGCCGGCGGCCAGGAGCAACCCCTCGGTGATGGCCCCGCGACCGGGGCCGATCTCTACCAGCCGGTCCCCTGGCCGGGGAGCGACCGCGCTCAGGATCCGCTGAATGGCCCCCTGGTCGTGCAGAAAATTCTGACCGAAGCGCTTTCGTGGACTGGGGTAGCCGCGGGTCACGATGTTTGCGTCAGCCGGTCGCCGTTGTCGGCGTCGGTTCGTTCGCCGCTGCTCGGACCAAGGGTCCGGAGCCTCGCAATTCGCGACTCGCCATTCAATAGATCCAGGGGATGAACTTGCGCACCCGGCCCACGTAGGCGGCGTATTCCGGATGACGTTCCGTAAGCCAGCCCTCCTCCTTGTTGGCCTTGTAGTCGAAGAACAGGAAGCCGAGGACCAGAATGCCCAGGTGGGCCAGGCTCAGGGTGAACAGGGCCCAGCCCAGGGCGGCGAACAATTGGCTGCTGTAGAGCGGGTGGCGCACCAGTCCGTAGACCCCGGTGGTGACCAGGCGGCTGTGATCAACCGGGTAGGGTAATGGGGTCAGATAGCGGCGGATGTGGAGTGCCCCGAAGGCACCAAATCCGAAGGCTGCCAGCACGCCGATGATCAGGGCGGCGAGCCGCGGGGTCTCGAGCGCCGCCAACAGGTTCTCGGTCGCCCAGGGGTTCCACGCCGGGGCCAGGATGAAGGCGAAGAAGAGCACGAACTGGACGGCTACCAACCACTCGCCCCGGGGTCCGTGCCAGGCAGGGCTGGGGCCCGAGGGACTCTCGGAGTGGGGTGCGGAGCTGCTCAGGGGAGGATCTCGATGGTGGTCCCGACGCTGGTATAGGACCAGATCTCGTCGATGGCCAGGTCGGAGACGGCGATGCAGCCGAAGGTCCAGTCGCCCGAGCGATTCTCGCCCCGGCGGGTGGGCTGACCGTGGATCATGATCAAACCGCCGGGGTCATCGCCCTTGCGCAGGGCGCGCAGCCGGTCCTGCATGTTGGGATAGGAGATGTGCAGAGCCTTGCGGTAGTTGCTGCGGTCGCTGCGCCAGTCGAGGTAATAGATCCCCTCGGGGGTTCGCCCATCGCCCTTTCGCTGCTTGCGGCCCGCGGGCTGATAGCCCAAGGCGATCTTGTAGCTGCGAAAGCGCTCGTCACCACGCATCAGGTAGAGCCGCCGCTCCCCCTTCTTGACCACGATGCGGTCAACCGTTCCGGGCGCCGAGGCGCGCGAAACCGTCTTTGGCTGGGTGTCCGCGGCCTTCTTCGGTTCTGCGGTGTCGGTCCATCCCAGGAAGTCGAAGGCGGGGGCGGGCAGGGGCAGGACCAGGACGGCGAGCAGCGGCAGGAATCGGTGGCGATACGGCATGGATCGAAAAGCGTGGTAGGCGAACGGCTTGGCTGCCGATTCTACCGATACCCGTGGTCGAGCGTCACCGCTCAGGAACGCCAATGCGGAGTTGTTGTGAACGCCGCCACGTCGAGGCCCGATGTTCCCCGGCCATCAGGATAGGTCTAAGGCATAGGGCTTGAGGTCGGCCAGGCTCAGGACCTCAAGGGCGCGTTCGTGGGTTGCCCGCAGCGCCACCCGGGGGGCCGCCCCCGCCTCCAGGGCCTCTTGCCAGCGGGCGGCACACAGACACCAGCGATCCCCCGGCTTGAGCCCCGGGAAGCCGAATTCGGGGGCAGGGGTGGTGAGGTCGTTGCCGCGCCCCCGGCTGAACTCGAGGAATTCCCGGGTCACCTGGGCACAGACGGTGTGGGAACCCAGATCCTCAGGTCCGGTCTCGCAGCTGCCGCTGCGGGTGAAGCCGGTGCGTGGGCTGGTGGAGCAGGTCTCCAGCGGCTCACCCAGTACGTTCTTGGCTTGATCCATGGTGGCTCTATCCGGTCAGGGTCTGTTATCCAATAGCGGGAAAACCCCCGGCTTTGCCGGGGTGGCAGTAGAAGTTTGACATTTGCGGGAGTCCATCGGGGACACTCCGAGCCGTGAGCCGCCAAGCACACGACAGTGGAGAATCCCGATGGACGAGAGCGAGAG
>JBGSUY010000026.1:0-1994 GCA_041753195.1 Chromatiaceae bacterium | reverse complement strand
CTGAAGTCCACGTTGATTTTGCTTGCTCAACTGCAAGCAGTAGATACCAAGCTCCGCGCCGCAGAAGGCAACCGTGAATTGGCGCAGGCCAGGCAGCGCCAGCTCCAGGCGGAGGCGGATCGCCTGGCGGCCGAGGAGGAGCGCCGACTCGTCCAGGAAGAGGCCGAGCGCCGTATCGAGGCGCAGGCGCGCCAACTGGCGGAGGCGGCAGAAAGGGAGCTCGCCGCCCTCGACGCTCAGCGCACCCAGGAGCCGGATGTCACCTCATCGCTGGTCCGCGAGCAGATCAGCCGCGAGGTGGACCGCTATATCCCGGTGATCAAGGACAGGGTCCGCCAATACTGGGTGCGCCCCAAGGCCCTGGGGTCTGGCCTCCAGGCGGTGGTGTCGCTGCGCCTCATCCCCGGCGGGGACGTGGTGCCCAACAGCGTCCGCGTGGTCCGGAGCAGCGGTAATACGGCCTTCGACCAATCGGTGATCGCGGCCGTCTACAATGCCTCTCCGATCCCGGTCCCTTCCGGTCCGCCGTTCGAGCGCTTCCGGGAATTCAACCTCCAGTTTACGCCCTAGCCTCAAGGGTCCCCAGCGACAACATGACTAGAACGACTCGACCGCGTTGGTCCCTCGCCCTCCTTGCCCTCCCCCTGGTCCTATTCTTGGGCGCGGGCGGCACCCAGGCACGGCTGACTATCGAGGTTACCGGTGGCGTGGAGGCCGCCCAGCCCATCGCGGTGGTTCCCTTCGGCGTCTCCGAGGGTCTGATCCCCAAGGAGGACGTGGCCGCCGTGGTCGCCGCCGACCTGGCCCGCTCCGGGCGCTTCCGGCCCATGCCGACCCGGGACATGCTGGCCCTACCCAGCACCCACGAGGAGGTGGACCTGCGGGATTGGAGCCTGCTCGGCATGAACAACCTGGTGATCGGCCGGGTGGAGCAGGAGGGGACCGGCTACCGGGTGAGCTACACCCTGTACGACGTCTTTCGCGGCCAGCAGATCGCCTCGACCAGCCTCAGCACCACCCAGAGCGGGCTGCGCATCACCGCCCACCGAATTGCCGACCAGATCTATGAGAAGCTTACGGGCCAGCCGGGCGTGGCGGCCACGCGCATCGCCTACGTCACCGCCAGCGGTCGCGGCGAGGGTCAAACGGTCGCCCTGCGGGTGTCGGACGCGGACGGCTACAACCCCCAGACCATCGTCTCATCGGGGGAGCCCATCCTGTCGCCCGCCTGGTCCCCGGACGGGCGGCGTCTCGCCTACGTCTCCTTCGAGAACCGCCGTCCGGCCATCTATGTCCAGGACCTGGCCAGCGGGCGGCGCGACCTTGTGGCCAGCTATCCCGGCATCAACGGCTCCCCGGCCTTCTCCCCGGACGGCCAGCGGCTCGCCATGACCCTCTCGAAGGACGGCAACCCGAATATCTATGTGCTGAATCTCCTGAGCCGGGACCTGACCCAGCTTACCGACCACTTCGGGATCGACACCGAGCCCGCCTGGTCCCCGGACGGTCAGGACATCCTGTTCACCTCCAACCGGGGGGGCAATCCGCAGATCTATCGCATGTCCACCGCCGGCGGCCCGGCCGAGCGCGTCAGCTTCGAGGGGGACTACAACGCCCGGGCCTCCTACGCACCGGACGGCAGGTCGATCACCATGGTGTCCCGGGTGAACGGCCAGTTCCGCGTCGCCGTGCAGGACCTGCAGCGCGGCTACACGCGCATCCTGAGCGGCGGCAGCCTGGACGAGTCGCCGAGTTTCGCACCCAATGGAAGCATGGTAATTTACGCGACCGTACACGGGGGTCGAGGTGTGCTCGCGACCGCCTCGGTGGACGGGGGCGGAAACCAGCGGCTGTCCCAGGACTCGGGCGAGGTGCGCGAGCCCGCCTGGTCGCCGATGATGAAGTGAGGAAATGCCGCCGTGATCCATAACCCCATCCCCTGCGCGGATCCAGTCCGAACCCTGCCCCAGGGCGTGCTGGCGCTAACCCTCGCG
>JBGSUY010000025.1:0-16021 GCA_041753195.1 Chromatiaceae bacterium | reverse complement strand
TGCTCGCCGGGGTCTTCGCCAGCGCCCTGCTGCGGCGGCGCAAGGAGCTGGAGCTGCGCTCCGCGCTGGCGGAGAACCGCGCCTTAAGGGAGCGGCTAGAGGCGGAGAACGCGGTCTGGCGCGAGGAGTTGCTGCACTGCCGTGAGCTCGACGAGCTGGTGGGCGAGAGTGCCGCATTGCAGCAGGTCCTGCGTCAGGTGGAGCAGGTGGCCTCCACCGACAGCACGGTGCTGATCCTGGGCGAGACCGGTACCGGCAAGGACCTGATCGCCACCGCCATCCATCGGCGCAGCCGGCGGGCCGAGCGGCCGCTGATCCGGGTCAACTGCGCGGCCCTGCCGGCGACCCTGATCGAGAGTGAGCTGTTCGGCCACGAGAAGGGGGCCTTCACCGGGGCCATCGCCCGCAAGATCGGGCGCTTTGAGGTGGCCAACGGCGGGACCCTGGTGCTCGATGAGATCGGCGAGCTGCCCCTGGACCTCCAGGCGAAGCTGCTGCGGGTGCTGCAGGGCGGCCAGTTCGAGCGCCTGGGCTCCACGGTGAGCCGGCGCTCCGACGCGCGGGTCATCGCCTCCACCAATCGCGACCTGGAATCCATGGCGCGGGCGGGAACCTTCCGCGCGGACCTCTACTACCGCCTCACGGTCTTCCCCCTCACCTTGCCGCCCCTGCGGGAGCGGCGGGAGGACATCCCCCTGCTCGCCGCCTATTTCGTGGAGAAGCTGCGCTTCAAGCTCGGCCGGCAGGTGACCCGCATCCCGGACCAGGCGGTCGCGGAGCTGCTGGCCTACGACTGGCCGGGTAATGTGCGAGAGCTGGAGAACATCGTCGAGCGCTCCATGATCCTCTCGCCCGGCAGCACCCTGACCCTAGATGGGCTCCCGCGCACCAGGCCGGGGACGCAGAGCGAAGCCCCGGCACCCAACCCACGTGAGGAATCGGACCTGACCGGCTGGCGCACCCTGGACGACGTGGAGCGCGCCCACATCATCGCCGTGTGCGAAGGCTGCGGGTGGCGCATCAACGGCAAGGGCAACGCGGCGGATCGCCTCGGGATCAACCCCAATACCCTGCGCTCGCGCATGCAGAGGCTCGGGATCCTGCGACCGACCGGCGGTCGGCCGGGTTAGGCGGGCCGCCGGCCACCCACAGACAAGTAACCAGGTTGAACGCCCCGGATGACTGAGCTGGACCCCATCGCGGACCTGGCAATTCCGGCCCTGGTCTGGCTCCTGATGCTGGTGGTGGGGCTGGAGCTGACCCCAGGGGATTTCCGCCGTGTGCTGCGGTATCCGCGGACGGTGACGGTCGCGACCCTCGGCCAGCTCCTGCTGCTCCCGGCCTGCGCCGCCCTGCTGATCTGGCTCCAGGACCCCGAGTCCTGGGTGGTCGCCGGGATGGTCCTGCTCGCCGCCAGCCCCGGTGGGGCCATCTCCAACCTCTATAGCTGCCTGGGCCGCGCAAACGTGGCCCTGTCGGTCACCCTGACCGCCATCTCCACCCTCCTTGCCTTGGGGACCATGCCTGTCCTCACCGCCGCCGGCCTTGCCGTGTTTCTCCAGGACTCCCATCCGGTCTCGGCGCCGGTGGGACGCATGGTGGGTCAACTGGTCCTCATGATGCTCATGCCCTTGGGGTTTGGAATGGCCCTGCGCGCCTGGCGGCCGGGCCTGGTCGCTGCCGGGCGCAGACCTTTGCGGGCCTTAAGTCTCCTCGCCCTGGCTTGCCTGGTCGCGCTTATCCTCATCGACCAGCGTCAGGGGTTGGAGGTGGCCCTGGGGATCGCCCTCCCCGTCGCCCTCCCCTTCTGTCTACTGACCATGGGGGCCGGATTTCTCCTGGGGGTACTCGCACGGATACCGCCCGGCGACCGCTTCACCCTGCTGATCGAATTCAGCACCCGCAACCTGGGACTGGTCGCCGTGATGGGCCTCCTGGTCCTGGGCGAGGTCAAGCTGGTGCTCTTCGCGACGCTGTTCTTCCTGGTGGAGCTGCCCCTTGTGCTGCTCCTGATCGCCCTGCGCTCGCGCCTGATTGTGGATCAGGCTCGGACCCTCGGCCTCACCCCCCCGGAAGATCACGAATAGACTCCCTCCGCAAGCGTATTGAGTGTTCCAGCGCGCTTGTCAGGACTGTCCGGCAGCCAGTATCGGACACTTCCGCTGGGCTGGATTCTTGCGTTGACTCGCTCTCTGGGCCCGGTGCGAATCATGGTGCTCTCGCGCGAGATCGTGCCGGTTACCTGATGGCGCTCGCTGCGGTGGCCCACCTTAAGCCGCCACGCCTACGAGAGACGAGCTTATGGGCGGTGGTGGGGCTGCTTTGGCATCTCAGGAACAGGCGGCGGCAGACGAGCCCAGGCCGAAATCGCAGCCGGAGGTCGCGCCGGTTACCCCTGCCATGACAGTCTTAACGATTTTGTGCGACGGATTCGCATGTAGGCTGATCGAATCGAGGCCGCGATCAAGTGACCCCGACACGTGATCCCCAGCGACAGCCCTGGGCGCGTACCCAGGGCAACGGCCCCACTAAAGACTGATTGCAAGCAGCCACGCCAAGTGCTGCGCTGCCCCCGAAGCGTCGACGTACTTCGCCGCAAGCGGCCTCGTGCGCGTGTGATTCGGTGCTTTTCCGCCGATCTGAAGCGCAAAGGGAGGGCCATGTCTCCCCTTCGATCTGCCGATCGGAATCGAAACTGCGGCTACCTGGCCTCTGCCCTAGGTTGCGCCATGCGCTCGAAGCGTGCGCGGTGAGCGATCAGGTAGCGGAGCAGATCCGGATCTTCCGGGAAGCGCAGGACCAGTACCCGTGTCAGGCCGGGATCCACGTCCGACTGCTCCGAGGCGACCCATTGGTGGGGAATTACCGTGACCTTGCCCCAACGCGGCAGGGTGGAATAGTCGATGAACTCATCCGCCGTTTCCAGCCATGCGTGTGGGGTGATCGGGTAGGCGGCGGGTGTCCCTGGATCGTAAACGATCGTGCCGACCCAGAGCGAAGCGGCAATGCCTTGCCGCGCGAGCAGACGTTGTCCAGCGAACGCATAGTAAAGACAGGAGCGCCGCGTCTCCCAATGAATGGGTTTGGTTCGCGCCACCATCTGCTCGACGTCGGACGCCACCCATGTCAGGATTTCGGTGGACGGCCCCCCCCCTGGGACCGCATCCTCCGCCCGTGCGGCGGACGGGAGAAGCAGGCCGAGACCAAGAAAAACCGCACAGAATCTATGCTTCGCCACGCCGCGTTGTCGGACGACTCCCGGGTCAATTGCTCAATCATACGCCTGACGTCGACGCCGTCCGAGCACCTGAAGGAGCCGCTGCTGCGGCCAAGGGTACAATTCGCAATGTCGGCCCACGCCCTGCGGGGCCGGCAAGGTGCCGAAATACCACGGCGAAGCCTTTGAGGACGCCCGCTACCTCAACACCACGGGCCCCAAGCCAGCACACATCTAACTCCCAGTGCAGGGATCTCAGATCCGGCTGGGGCTGCACCAATGTCAGAAGAACCCTGCCCACGCCCTGCGCTTTCGCGTCCTCGTGCAAATACCCGTAGGTCGCCGAACGGGTCAGTGCGGATACGGGTCGAGGGTCGAGCGCCTCAGCGAGCGCATCAGGGTCGCGTCTTCTTTTTGACGACAAGGCATCACTTGGATGCGCACTCCGCCATACCGTTGCGTCCGGCCACCTTTGCTTCGTATAACGCGGCGTCCGCTGCCTCGAAGAGCTCGAATATGCTTCCGGAATCGCTTGGCGTCACCGTGCAAAAGCCGAAACTCAGCGTGGGAAATGACCATGCCTCAAAGGTGCCGTGGGCCAGCCGGTCCCGGCTTTGCTGGATACCCCGAACGATATTGGCGACGCCCGAGCGGTCGGTTTCAGGTGCGATGATCGCGAATTCATCGCCGCCAATGCGGGCGGACAGATCTGTCCGACGGCGGGCGGCCTGCAGGAACAGGCTGGCAACCGAGCGAAGAATTGCATCCCCAACGGCGTGTCCGTACCGGTCGTTGTAGGTCTTGAAGTCATCGATGTCGGACACGATGAGCGCCAGCGGGCGGCCCGATCGAATTCCACGGATCCACTCTTTTTGCAGAAACTCCTCGAAGGCACGGCGGTTTGAGATGGCGGTGAGTTGGTCCACCAGGGCATGACGCTGCCGGATCAGGGAAGTGAGAATGGCTTCATGGGAAAACGTGTAGATCTGTCGCGAGAGGATAAACAACAAGAGATAGTAGATCGGAATGACCAGCGTGACCGCTGCGTGGGAGGGTCCCTGATCGATGCCAAGTTGAAAGGCCAGAGGAACGACGACAGGTGTGCAAAACACGGAATAAGCGAAACGATGGAACGACAACAAGACGGTGGAAGCAGCCGTCATCGCCACCAGGATGAGCGCGAGGAACATGCTGTAACCAGGCTGACCGGACACGTAGAACAGCACAGCGGCACTGCCCCAGAGAAGTCCCGATGTAAAGGTGCCGGCGAGCAGCAAAGCCTCTCGCTGGCGCACGTCGGTGGCCTCGAGAGGCATTCTCGCAAGCTGCCGGCCCTTGATCCACCGGGCCAGATTCATGAGCACCTGGATGGCGAACCAGCCCGTCAGCTGGTGTTTGGGCACCACCGACCACAGCCCCGCCACCAGGGTTGCGCCGCCCGACAGGTTCGCGAGTAAGACGATCCAGGAGTGCTTGAAGATGACGCGCAGATGCTCGGCCCTTGCGAGCAACTCGAGTTCCGACTCCGAATCAATCTCGTGCTCCAAGGAGTACTGGTCGCCCGGACCTGGTTTCATCGCGGCTTTTTCCCACAAATTGAGGCACCCGAAAACGCGCGGTGTCGCGGAGTCATCCAGGGTGCGCCGTCCTCAAGCAACAGTATGGGCCCGGTGCGGCGTGCAAAACGAGTGCGCTGCCACTCTTCAATCTGGCCACCGACCGCAAGCACAGGGCCTGTGATCCGGTCCCCTATCGGGTTTCGGTTGATCTGCCGGAAGTCCCCTTGGGAGCCGCGGCGCGGGCATCGATGATCCTCATGCCCCCCGACCTCCGTCTCCCGCACGCGGGAGCGGCGGCGTATGGAGCCGTCCCGCATCCGGCCAGGATGGGGGTCACCATTGGCGGGGCATGCCGTAGAATGCCGCGATGGACATCTCCCATCTCCTCGACCCCCTGAACGATGCCCAGCGGGAGGCGGTGACCGCCGAGCCCGGCACTGTGCTGGTGCTGGCGGGCGCGGGCAGCGGCAAGACCCGCGTGCTGGTGCACCGCATCGCCTGGCTGATCCAGGTGGAGCAAGTCCAGGCCTGGTCCCTTCTGGCGGTGACCTTCACCAACAAGGCGGCCCGGGAGATGCGCGGGCGCATCGAGGAGATGCTGGCGGCCCCCGTGGGCGGCATGTGGGTGGGCACCTTTCACGGGCTGGCCCACCGCTTCCTGCGGGCCCACTGGCAGGACGCGGGGCTGCCCCAGCACTTCCAGATCCTGGATTCGGACGACCAGCTGCGGCTCGTCAAGCGGGTGCTCAAGGCCCTGGAGCTGGACGAGGCCCGCTGGCCGCCGCGCCAGGTCCAGGGCTTCATCAACAAGCAGAAGGACGAGGGGCTCAGGCCCGCCCACCTGGATCCGGGCCACGACTTCTATCTCCAGAAGATGGTCGCCGCCTACCGGGAGTATGAGGAGGCGCGTAGCCGGGGCGGGCTCCTGGACTTCGCGGACCTTTTGCTGCGCGCCCATGAGCTCCTGCGCGAGCGCCCGGACATCCTGCACCACTACCAGAGCCGCTTCCGACACATCCTGGTGGACGAGTTCCAGGACACCAACGCCATCCAATACGGGTGGCTGCGGCTACTCTCCGGATCCAACAACAACCTTTTCGCCGTCGGCGACGACGACCAGTCGATCTACGGCTGGCGAGGGGCCCGGGTGGAGAATATCCAGTCCTTCCAGAGGGATTACCCGGGCACCCAGGTGGTGCGCCTGGAGCAGAACTACCGCTCCACCGGCAATATCCTCCAGGCGGCCAACGCGCTTATCGCCCACAACCCCACCCGGTTGGGCAAGAACTTGTGGACCCAGGATGGCGAGGGGGAGCCGCTGCGCCGCTACGCCGCCTTCAACGAGGTGGACGAGGCCCGGTTCGTCGTGGAGCGCATCCGCCGCTACAGCGTGGACCAGGGCCATCGACGTGACGAGTGCGCCATCCTCTACCGCACCACGGCCCAGTCCCGGCTCTTCGAGGAGGCGCTCATCAACGCCCAGATCCCCTACCGGGTTTACGGAGGCCTGCGCTTCTTCGAGCGGGCCGAGATCCGCGACGCCCTGGCCTATCTGCGCCTCATCGCCAATCCGGACGACGACGCGGCCTTCGAGCGGGTAGTTAACACCCCAACCCGGGGCATCGGCGAGCGCACCCTGGAGCTCCTTCGGACACATGCCCGCGAGGCCCGGGTCTCACTCTGGCGGGCGGCGCAGGACTTCATGGGGACGGGCAGCTTGGGGGCCCGCGGCACCGGGGCCCTGGGGCGTTTCCTGGAGCTGATCCGCGCTCAGCGGCAAACGGCCGAGGGGATGCCCCTGGCGGACCTGGCCGCCGCGATCGTCGAGGCCGCGGAGCTGCCCGACTTCTACCGCAAGGGCAAAGATGGACGTGGACAGGACCGCGTGGAGAACCTCGAGCAGCTCGTCGCCACCGCCGAGCGCTTCCAGCAGGAGCTGGCGGACGATGAGGCGGACCCCGTGGGGGCCTTCCTGGCCCACGCGGCACTCGAGGCCGGGGAGGCCCAGGCGGATGGGCTGGACGACGCGGTGCAGCTCATGACCCTGCATAGCGCCAAGGGTCTGGAGTTCCCCATCGTCTTCCTCACCGGTCTGGAGGAAGGGCTCTTCCCCCACAGCCTCTCGGCCGAGGACCCGGACCGGCTGGAGGAGGAGCGGCGGCTTTGCTACGTCGGCATGACCCGCGCCATGCATCAGCTCTACGTGACCCACGCCGAGTCCAGGCGCCTCCACGGGCGTGAGGAATACCCCTTCCCCTCCCGCTTCCTGCGGGAGATGCCGGCGGAGCTGATGGAGGAGGTGCGGGGCGGCGGGGTCTCCCGGCCTGCCTTCGCGACGCCTTCACCCAGCCCCTATGCGAGCGCGGACGCCGCGGTGGTCGGCTTCAGCCTGGGTCAGCGGGTGGTCCACCCCAAGTTCGGCGAAGGGGTGGTCCTGAACAGCGAGGGCCGCGGGCCCCAGGCCCGGATCCAGGTCAACTTCTCCGGTGTTGGCGCCAAATGGTTGGTCCTGGCCTACGCCCGCCTAGAACCAGCCGCAGGCTAAGGAACCTTACGTAGGGTGCGGTGAGCGGGAGCGGTCCGCACCACCCACTGCCTCAATTCGGTGCGGTTCGTTCCTCACCGCACCCTATAGGGCTAAAGTGCTCGGAGAATCATGAGCCGATCAGCCGTCCGCCTGTGAGACAAAGGGCACCAGGCCCCCGTTAGCGTCCAGGGTCCAGAGGCTACCGTCGCTCGCGGGGATGCCGGTGTAGAGGCGCCAGGGCTCCGGAAGGGGCCTGGGGAGTGCCAGGATGCCACCTGTAGGGGTATCCAGCAGGGTGAAATCGAGGTGGCCCTGGGCGCTGCCCGAGACCTGAACCCTTACCCGCCAGCAGCCGTTCCACTCCCGGTGGAACTCGTAGCGCAGATCCACCGGACCGAGGCGCTCCGTCAGCAGATCCAGGATCAGGCGGCGCGTCAGATTGACCCGCCGGCGCAGGTCCGTCAGCGGCGTGGGGCTACCCTGCATGACCCGAGAGTCAACCCTCGGTCTGCGAGGAACGCGAACGACGCGAAGACTCCCCTCGTCTCACGGAGGCCACCACAACCGCTACCGAAGCGGCCCCGAGGCGCCTTGGATTCGCTCCCAACTTCTCGTCTTTACGCGCGTTCATTTGCGTTCATTCGCGGCAAAAGACCTTCTTCAGGACAGGCTGGCGGTTCACGCATCCCCAAGGGCGCGGGAGGCCACCTCGTAACTGTCCTTGGAGAGCGTTTCGCTCCCCAGCACCCGCTCCAGTTCGGCCCGCATCAGGGCCTGGCGGCCCGGGTCGAAACGCCGCCAGCGGAGCAGCCCCCGCAGCAGGCGCGAGGCGATCTGGGGGTTGAGTGGATCAAGCTCCAGCACCCGATCGGCGAGAAAGCGATAGCCGGCCCCGTCCGCCCCATGGAAGCGCACCGGGTTGCCCGAGACGAAGGCGCCGATGAGGCTCCGCACCCGATTGGGGTTGCGGAGCGAGAAGTCGGGGTGCGCCATTAGGGACTGAACCCGCGCGAGGGCATCCTCCCGGTGGCTGGTGGCCTGGAGGCTGAACCACTTATCGATCACCAGGGGCTCGCCTGACCAGCGCTGATAGAACTCGGCCAGGGCTTCCTCCCCCGCGTCGCCGCCGAGGTCCACCAGGTGCCGCAAGGCGGCCGTCACGTCGGTCATGTTGTGGGCCGCCGCGAACTGGGCCCGGCAGAGCCCCAATCCGGCAGGCTGCCGCCCCGCCATCAGATAATCGAGGGCCAGATTCTTGATCGCCCGCCGCCCAATGGCCTCCGGCTCGAAGCGATAGGGGCCCGCCTCCCGGAGGGACTCGTAGACCGCCGCCAGGTCCGAGCCGAGGGCCTCGGCGATCCGCAGCCGAACCCGCTCCCTAGCGGCGTAGATCCCGTCCACGTCCACCACCGCCATCTGGTCCGCCAGATAGGACTCGGAGGGCAGGGTCAGGACCTCCGCCCGCAGGGCAGCGTCGCCCGAGCCGTTGCGCAGGGCCCTGCGGAATGAGTCGACGAATGCCTCCGAAATCTCCGCCCCCGGCACCTCCACCAGACGCAGCAGCAAGCGCTGCATCAGGGTCTGGGCCGCATCCCAGCGGCTGAGCCCGTCGCTGTCATGGGCCATGAGGAGCTGGAGTTCCTGCTCCGAGTAGTCGAACCGGAGCTTCACCGGGGCGGAGAAGCCCCGCAGCAGGGAGGGCACCGGACGCTCCGGGAGACCCAGGAACCGGAACCGTTCCTCCGCGGCGCGCAGCTCCAGGAGACGGGTGCCGCTGACCGCGGCTTGGGCCCCCTCCCCCTCCAGACGCAGGGGCAGATCCCGCCCGGCGGTATCCAGCAGACCAATCGCCAGGGGGATGTGCAGAGGGCCCTTGTTGGGTTGACCCGGGGTGGGCGGGGTGTGCTGGGTGACGGTGAGGGTATAGGTGCCGGTCCGTGAGTCCCAATCGCCCATTACCCGCAGCTCCGGGGTGCCGGCCTGAGCGTACCAGCGGCGAAACTGGGTGAGATCGCGACCGCTCGCGTCCTCCATGCAGGTCACGAAGTCGTCGGTGGTCACCGCCTGCCCATCGTGGCGCTCGAAGTAGAGGTCCGTGGCCCGTCGGAACAGCTCGGGACCGAGGAGGTTGGCCTGCATCCGAACCAGCTCGGCCCCCTTCTCGTACACGGTGGCCGTGTAGAAGTTGTTGATCTCGATGTAGGAGTCGGGCCGCACCGGGTGGGCCATGGGACCCGCGTCCTCGGCGAACTGGTGGGCCCGGAGCAGGCGCACGTCGTGGATCCGCTTGACCCCGCGGGAACCCATGTCGGCGGAGAACTCCTGGTCGCGGAAGACCGTGAAGCCCTCCTTGAGGCTTAGCTGGAACCAGTCCCGGCAGGTGATGCGGTTGCCGGTCCAGTTGTGGAAATACTCGTGGGCGATGACCCCCTGGATGCCGAGGAAGTCCTGGTCCGTGGCGGTATCGGGCCGCGCCAGGACGAACTTGTCATTGAAGACGTTGAGCCCCTTGTTCTCCATGGCCCCCATGTTGAAATGGCTCACGGCCACGATCATGAAGCAGTCCAGGTCATACTCGCGCCCGTAGCGCTCCTCGTCCCAGGCCATCGCCCGTTTGAGGGAGTTCATGGCGTGGCCGCACTTGTCCAGGTTGTGGGGCTCCACGTAGATGCGCAGATCGATGACGCGCCCGGAGTCGGTGGTGAAACGATCCTCCACCACCGCCAAGTCGCCAGCGATCAGGGCGAACAGGTAGCTGGGCTTGGGGAAGGGGTCCTCCCAGCGCACCAGGCGGCGACCGTCGGGGAGCGCGGCCTCCTCGACCCGGTTGCCATTGGACAGGAGCACCGGGAAGCGCCCAGGTTCCGCCACCAGGGTCACGCCGTAACGGGCCATGACGTCGGGGCGGTCCAGGAAATAGGTGATGCGCCGGAAGCCCTCCGCCTCGCACTGGGTGCACAACAGATCGCCAGACTGGTAGAGTCCTTCGAGGGCTGTGTTGAGTGCGGGATGGATGCGCACCCGGGTCCTGAGACGGAAGCGATCCGGCACCCGCCGCAAGGTCAGCGACTCCGCGTCCGCTCGATATTCGGCCGGCGTCAGCGGGTGGCCGTCGATTGCGACGTGCTCGAGCTCCAACTGCTCGCCGTGCAGGGTCAGACTGCCGTCGCCCCGGGTGGCCGCCGGGTTGCGCCGGATCGCGAGATCGGCGTCCACCTGTGTCAGCACCGGGTCCAGGTCGAACCGCAAATCGACCTTATCGATCAAGAACTCGGGCGGGCGATAGTCTTCCAGTCGGGTGGCGTGGGGGGCGTCTCGGTACATCGGGTCCTCTGGATGGGTTGCTGATCCACTCGGCACCCCTGGACCGCGGCCGGCATGGGCACCTGGTGGAGCCTGGGGCGAAGAGTTTCTTCCGGCCGGATGGTCCTGATTTCAAGTCGTCGCGGGAGGTTGAATGGCACCCGGGCGGCTCGGCCGATGGGATTTGAGGAGCAGCAAGCAATGCCGCGTGTAGTAATGTATACGACCATGATCTGCCCCTACTGCAACCGTGCCAAGCACCTGCTGCAACGCAAGGGGGTGGAGTTCGAGGAGATCCGCGTGGACCACGACCACACGCAGTTGACCGCCATGATGGAACGTAGCCGCCGACATACGGTACCCCAGATCTTCATCGGCGACCTCCACGTGGGGGGGTTCGACGACCTGGCGCGGCTCGAGGCGCGGGGGGAGCTAGACCCGCTGCTCGGCCGATGAGTCCCTCAAAGTCACCCGCCCCCGCGGACCCTCTAGAGGAGATCCGCCTCGACAAGTGGCTGTGGGCGGCACGTTTCTTCAAGACCCGGGCGCTCGCGGTGGAGGCCGTCAACGGCGGCAAGGTCCAGGTGAACGGCCAGCGCGCCAAGCCCGGCCGCGCCATCCGGCCCGGGGTCCGGCTCAGCATCCACAAGGGTACCCTGGAGTGGGAGATCGAGGTCCTGGGCCTGAGCCGCCAACGGCGTTCCGCCAGCGAGGCCGCCCTGTTGTATGGGGAGAGTGAGGAGAGCCGGCTGCGCCGCCAGGAGTTGACCCGGGAGCGCCGCGAGTTGGGCGTAGGGGCTGGTCATCCCGGGGAAAGGCCAACCAAGCGGGACCGCCGCCAGATCCACCGATTCATCGCCGAACAGGACCCTTAGTCATAGGGGAGCGGTCTGCGCATGGACCAAGACGCCTTTCGCACCACCTACAGGGCCGTCAACGAGCGCTTTTGCGCCTACGAAAAGGCCATCCTGACCAACAACTGCGCCTGCTCCCTCGCCCACAAATTCTGCATCGCCGAGCGCGAGGGGGTGCACTGCGGATCCGATCTCGCCCAGGCGGCCTGCATCGAGCTGCTGGAGCTGCTGCGCCGCCAGGCCCGCTTCGCCCTCAAGACCACCGACCAGCGCACGGCCCTGCCTCATGCCAAGGCCATGCGCATCCAGGTCGGGGGGCTACGGGGCATCGAGGCCGCCCTGCACCCCGAGGAGCCCGTGCCCGCCCGCATCCAGGACATCCGCCGAACCATCGAGGCCGCCATCGCCGCCTTCGGGTCCCTCGACCGCTTGCCCTTCCAGGAGATCATCAAGCAGGTCGCCGCCTACCAGGGCCGCCGCCGGCTGCGGGGACGCACCTGAGATCCCGCCGCAACCCCTGTCAACCATCGCCCGCCTGGTCCCCTCCCGCATCCCCGTGATTGAGTCGGCCGATGGACTCGATCGTACTGATTACCTCCGCGTCATCCAATGGGGGCCGGCAGCGCGCCAGGTTCCAGGTCAGGAGCAGCTCCGCGACCAGCTCCGGGTCCAGCCCGTGTCGCAACAGGTGCCCGGCGAGTGACGCGATGCGGTTGTTCCGCTCCCCCTGTGCAGCGCCCCCGCGCACCAGACGCCGCCAATGGGATAGGGGGTGTCCGTGAGGGACCTCCCCCTGGCTCAGGGAATGGAGCAGCCATTGGGGTACGGACAGCGGGTAGAGCACCTCCGGCGAACGCTCCCAGCGGTAGGGTTCACCGCTGGCGTGGATGGACGGCGGCGCCACAACGTAGCCACCGTCGCCACGCAGGTCAATCCCCGGGACTAGGCCCACCCGGTTGCGGGTGACCTCGCCGGGATGGGCGAAATAGAGGTGCTGCCCTCCCCCGCCCGTGCGGACCTCGAGGGTGTCCGGAAGGGGCCCATGCTCACGCTGAAGCTGCTCGAGACTCCCCTCCCCCCCGTGTCCGGGGTCGATATCCAGCACCACCAGGCCGGAGACGATGCCAGTGACGATGGCAATGTTGGCATTCGGCCAACGCCGGAACCATTCGGCAATCTCCGGGACATCCGCCCGCCGATATTGGAATGTCTGCCAGCGGATCAGGGGCCGCTTGCCCCGAGGCTCGACCGGGATCACCGACCAGCCAAGACGGCCATAATCGAGCGCGGCCTTGAGGCTAAGCCCGCTCGATGCCCCGTTCGCTTTCTTGCGCCACAACTTACGCTCCAGAGGTGTACAAATTGGCCCTGTTCGGTCCGGTTCCCTCGAGCCGAGTCCGCACATCCCCCAGCGGGCAATACAAACGGGCAATACAGGGAACAGCTGGACCGCTACGATGTGGCCCGATCGAGCGGGAACACGAACGCCACGACGACCCACCTGGGGCGACCAATTCCAACGACAGCCCCTCTAGCTCAGATTAGCGCCCTTCGTCCCGCGTCGCCATCGGCCCTGCGGTCGCCGGGTTCGGGCCTCTCGACCTGGTGGCTTTTCCCGGATGTTTCGCTAGCCGTAGGCGGCGCCTCGCCGCCGAGTGGGCTCCCTGACCAACACGACAGCAGAGCGGATAGGAAAGGGAGAAAGGAAAAGGGGTCACGGAAAAACCGTGACCCCTTTTCTTTATTGGTGGGCCGTCTAGGATTCGAACCTAGGACCGATGGATTAAGAGTCCACTGCTCTACCAGCTGAGCTAACGGCCCGCGTTCTGGGAGACGCGTAGTTTACGGTTCGGCGACCGCCTGTCAACCTGCGCGACCTGCATGGTGGGGTGGACGATGGGGATCGAACCCACGACCACAGGAGCCACAATCCTGTGCTCTACCAACTGAGCTACGTCCACCATTGACTCGTTGCCCCCTCTTGCGGCGCCCTTGGTTCGACAGACGACACGGCAAAGGGTTTCGATTTGGCACGCCCGGCAGGACTCGAACCTGCGACCCACGGCTTAGAAGGCCGTTGCTCTATCCGGCTGAGCTACGGGCGCATGTCTCGGAGCCGGGACTCGGAGCCGGATCCATCGAAAGGCGCTCGGCCCCGCACCCTGCCGGGTCGCAACCCCACTCCCGCCCCGAACCTCAATCTGATCCTTGGCAGCCCGGTCGTTGGTCGGGGTAGAGGGATTCGAACCCCCGACACCCTGCTCCCAAAGCAGGTGCGCTACCAGGCTGCGCTATACCCCGGATTCGGATGCGTTTCCACAATCTAAGAGCCGAAAATATACGCTGAGGTCCCCGGGGCGTCAATCCGCGCGGCTTCGCGAAAGAGGCCAGGGCAAGGACGCCCTCGCGCCCCGACCGGGTACCCACTGGCTCAGCCCCTGGCTATCATGGTCCCTTTATCGGGCCTCGCAGGGTGACAAGGCGATGGGTGCACGAATCCTGGATGGTAAATCGGTGTCCGCTGAGATCCGCGGAGAGGTCAAGGGCCGGGTGGATGCGATCCGTGCCGCGGGCGGCCGCGCCCCCGGGCTCGCGGTGGTGCTCGTTGGTGAGAATGCCGCCTCACAGGTCTATGTGCGGAACAAGCGGAAGGCCTGCGCCGAGGTGGGCTTCCATTCGGAGCTGCACGAGTTGCCGGCCGTCACGAGCCAACTTGAGCTTCTGGAGCTCATCGACCGGCTGAACGGGGACCCCCACATCGACGGGGTCCTGGTTCAGCTCCCCCTGCCCGATCACATCGACGCGGAGACGGTCACCGAGCGGATCCTCCCGACCAAGGACGTGGACGGCTTCCACCCCTACAACCTGGGGCGCCTCGCCTTGCGCATGCCGCTCCTACGCCCCTGCACACCCAAGGGGGTCATGACCTTGCTGGGGCGTACGGGGCTGTCTCTCGAAGGGCTGGACGCCGTCATCATCGGCCAGTCCAACATCGTGGGCCGTCCCATGGCGCTGGAGCTGCTGGCGGCCCGCTGCACCATCACCGTCTGTCACAGCCGTACGCGGGACCTGGCGGAGAAGGTCCGAGGCGCCGACGTGCTGGTTGCGGCCATGGGCCGTCCGGCCTTCGTGACAGGTGACTGGATCAAGCGCGGGGCCCTGGTGGTCGACGTCGGGATCAACCGCACCCCGGACGGCCGCCTGGTCGGGGATGTGGACTACGCCGCCTGCGCCGAGCGGGCGGCCTGGATCACACCGGTCCCAGGCGGAGTCGGGCCCATGACCATCGCGAGCTTGCTGGAGAACACCCTCCAGGCGGCCGAGCTGCACGCGGCCGAGACCAATTCGAAACGCTGACCGGCCAGCCAGGTCGCGGCCCTCCCCCCCCGGCTCCTAGCGCCCCTTCATCGGAAGCCGTCTCCCGAGAAGGGTCACGCCTAACTGACTCAGCCGTTGAGTCTCAGGGTTGAGAGGCCACCGTCGACGCGGATCACCTGCCCGGTGGTCAGGCGGGCATCCTCCAACAACCAGAGGGCCGCCTGGGCGACGTCCGCGGGCTCGGCGATCCGCTTCAGGGGGTGGCGCTCCGCGACCGCCGCCCGTTTCTCCGGGCTACTTAGCAGGCGATCCGCCAAGGGTGTCGCCGTGAGGGTGGGCGCGAGCACGTTCACCCGGATGCGCGGCGCCAACTCTGCCCCAAGGGCCCGCGCCAGTCCCTCGACAGCGCCCTTGGCGCTGGCCACCGAGCTATGGAATGGCATACCCGTACCCACCGCGACACTGCTGAACAGGACCAAGCTGGCGGACTCGGCGCGCCGCAGGGCCTTCAGCGAGCCCTGAATGGCGCGCACGGCACCCATCAGGTTAACCTCCAGATCTTCCAGCCATTCCTTCTCGGGGATGCGCTCGAAGGGCTTCAGCCGAATGGTCCCCGGGCAGTACGTGAGCCCGTCCAAGGTCTCCGGCAGATGCTCGGCCGGGAAGGGATCCTGCCGGGCGTCCCAGGGGAGGCTGGTCACCCTCGGGTGGTCCGGGGCGGCCTCCGGGTGGCGGGAGAGCTGAGTCACGGCGTGCCCCCGCTCGACCAGGAGGTCCAAGAGGGCCGCGCCAATACCGGAGGTGCCGCCGACGATCAGGTAATGCTTTGCCATGGATGCCGATTTTGAAGGTTGGATTGGTGAACGGATGCGGTGTGGACATTCCGGCTCACGTTTCCTTTTCAATGCCTGAACACTCTCGGATCCTCCCAACAAGGATCGGACAGCTCGCTGTCGCGACACAGGTGGGGGGGGCCACCAGGGATTCCGTCTGGTCGTCGCCGGTTCCACCGGAGATCCCTGAAACTCCAATTCCTCTCTGAGGCAGGCAGTTCCTGCCTGGACAGGCCGATCCTCACGGGTTGTCTTGATGCGCGAAACCATAAGAAACAATAACGGGAGTGTCGCGTGTCGCTCGTGAATCGGTCCGGAGGCTCCTGCCGCCGGACGGACTCGCTCCCTGGCGACAGCCTTTGATGCCCCGGTGCGCCCCGCTCCGGGGACGGCTGCGCCACGCGGTCGCC